>VBQP01000013.1 GCA_008297795.1 Thermoplasmata archaeon
CACAAAATTTATAATGCACGCCCCCTATATTCACCCATGCCAGTCGATATTGATTTGGAAGGGCTGATGTACGGCACTGAGCTAATAAAAAGAGGTTTCGCCAAAATGCAGAAGGGCGGCGTCATAATGGATGTCACGACACCCAAGCAGGCAATCACGGCGGAGGAAGCGGGGGCGGTGGCTGTGATGGCTCTCGAACGCGTCCCGGCAGACATACGTGCCGCCGGCGGAGTTGCAAGAATGGCTGACCCAAAAGTTATACAGGATATCATGGATGCCGTCTCCATACCTGTCATGGCGAAATGCAGGATAGGACATATTGCTGAGGCAAGAATACTGGAGAGCATAGGGGTTGACATGATAGATGAAAGTGAGGTGCTTACACCTGCAGACCCGTTCAACCACATATGGAAGCATGATTTCAAAACTCCTTTCGTTTGCGGCGCCCGCGACCTGGGGGAGGCGCTTCGCAGGATACATGAGGGGGCGGCAATGATAAGAACAAAGGGGGAGGCAGGAACAGGCAACATAATAGAGGCAGTGAGGCACAGGCGTCTCATACTCACGCAGATAAGAGAACTCAAGGAAAAGGATGATAATGAACTCATGGAAGTCGCAAGGAAGATTGAAGCACCTTTTGAACTCGTGAAGGAGACTGCAAAAAGGCAGCGTTTACCGGTTGTGGATTTTGCGGCAGGAGGAATAGCAACACCTGCAGATGCTGCTTTAATGATGCAACTTGGAAATGACGGTGTGTTTGTTGGCTCTGGAATATTCAAATCATCCAATCCGCCAAAAATGGCGAAGGCGATTGTCGACGCAGTTGCCCACTTTGATGACCCTGCAATTCTGGCAGAGATATCGGCAGGGCTTGGAAAAGCAATGACAGGCACCTCCATAGAATCAATCCCGGAGGGAGAGAGACTGCAGGAAAGAGGATGGTAATTGCACCTGCCGGATAAATTAAACCCACCTCTTTTATAATATCAGACCGCCATTTCTCTCGCAACCTGCAATTTAATTTTCGGGGTCTTGGGCATTTTCTTCCTCAATTTTGCGTCATACTCCTCCTCACCGCCTGCCTCTTCTATTATCTTTTTGCCCATCTCTATCTGGCGCAGTATGCTGGCATTAACCCGCTCCATCGAGCCAGGTGCTATCTTTTTTAGGAGTCTGGTCGCTCCCCCCAAGCCATAAGGTATGGACTCCATCCGCATCACTGTGCCTGGAAGTGCAAAGAACCAGTTGCCCAGCGAATCCTCTCCAAATTTTGTTATAGGAACGCCTCCGGCAGCCTGCCGTTCTGATGTAGGACCCACATGCGCCACAACCCATTCGCCGTCAATAAATGCCTCGCCTTCTCCCTCTATCATGAAATAGCCCATTGAATCATACCATTTTTTTATCAGGGGGTCGACTTTTATTGTGGCATCATACCACGATTTTATCATGTTCATTGCAAACATCTTGTAACGCGCCTTTATTCCTGCAGCCCTGCACAATGCAATGAAAACAGATATCTGGTGGAAGCATGTTCCCGTGCCACGCCTTATTGTTTTCTCAACTCCATCCATAGGAAGTATTTCAAGCGTCATGTTTCTCTTCACGAATTCAAAGGCAGATTTTGCGAACTCATAGTCAGACTTTTCATAAGCGCCGAGTTCGTTGGCAAGTGCTATGACTTCAGGAGTACGGGGATTGCAGTAAAGCGTGGGGCGAAGATATTTCTCATCTGACTTGCAGTATTTCATACCTTCCTTGTATTCTGGCAGTTCATACCTTCGTGGCGGACGGACATACCTATCTTCTCCCGAACCCATATTCCTGACCTTTTTCAAATCTCCGAGATTGAATAAAAGTGTCTTGCTGAGTGAAAGAGCGCCCCCTACCATAAGTTTCAGATACATTCTCTGGGGGATATACCCCCTTTCCTTCATTTCTCTAAAACCTATCATTTTATCCACCCAGATCCATCGAAAGAACACGGCGCATTTCCTCTGCGCATCCCCTCATCTCTTCCCCGTGAGCCCTCTTTATTTCCGGTTCAAGCACGGGCCCGGGACGGTCGCAGACAGGGCAATGCTCCAGCATTCTGACTCTGTCGCCAGATATTATAAAGCCAGGATAACTCTCAGCGAGCGGGTCAAGAAATGCAAATCTTCCCCATTCGCCGTATTCCACCACCTCATACTCATCGTTGAGTATGAGAGGATGAAAGTATGAGTGCGGGACATGAAGGTAATGCCCTTCCGGACATTGAACCATCCAGCCATTCCCCTCAACCATTCCATATACATCAAGGCAGTTTTCTTCAGGTATGCCCAGAATTTCATTAACTCTTTTCCTGAATTTTTCAACAGACATGCGCTCATTTTCATATATCTTCCAGCCGCCGCCTGTGGCGACCGCCCCGTTTTCTCCGAAATCGAATGTCTCCCCCCTCTCCTCCAGTTCCTTCATCACAAAATGCAGTATGAACGGCAGACCTATCATGGAAATCTTTCTGCCTTCTTTTTCCTTCTCCCTGAGCCACTTTATCATTCTGTTGACCATCTTTTTATTTCCTCTTTTGAGGGCGAATTTCAGCATGGAACTTTTTATTCCTGTTCCCATCGCCTCCTTTATCATGTCAGCAGGTATGTCTCTATCTATTGCAACCTCAACGTTTTCTATTGCATCAAAATACATCGAGCATACCTTGCCTGCATAAACATTTGTTTTGTGAGGATTGGGCATCATAAGATAGCCGTCCATATCGTACTGCCAGAAGGGATATATCATTGTTATAACTGTTTTTGCAAGTGCGTATTCTGATGCGTAGAACGTTTTTCTATCACGAGGTATGAAAGTATGTCTGCCGCTTGTCCCGCTGCTGTATGCAATTTCCATGCCTGCTGAATTGAATGCATTTATTACCTCATCGTAGGTAGGATTTTTTTTGCCGATGGAAATGTCCGGTGTTTTGCCGGTCACCAGCCCGGAAAGCCACGCCGCAAATTCATTGCCGGACGGGTAATCCTTAAAGAATTTATCAGGTATCAGGGGTATTTTTGCCAGGTCTTCGATACCCTTTATGTCCTGCGGAGAAACACCATTTTCATCGCAGAAATTTCTGTAAAAAGGGTTTTTTTCATAATGGCGGCTGAATGCGTATTTGATAGCCCTGAATCTCATCTCGTCTGCTTCCTTTCCAGGCACCTCGAATAGATTTTCCGGTTTGTAAAGCGCCTCATCTGCAGGGCTCCACGGCTCTCCCGGAATGTATTTTTCCATTCTTTTGTTGAATTTTCCGATATATTCCCTGAATGCTATTTCTGTCACAGAAGCATTATTGTTTAACACAATAAATTATTTCTTTTAAAGAGGAGTTTAAACACATTAAAATTTTTTTTAACGGCATCCTCCCAAACTTTAAAAACGTAGGGCTTTATTCCTCGATATGGAAAACATCTCGCCTGCGGAGAAATATAAATTCAAACGCAAAATAGAGGAATTGAAGGACATAAAGGGGCAGCACACGGAACTTATATCGCTCTATATCCCCCCAAAAAAACAGATTTCTGATGTTATGGCTCAACTCAGGGACGAGTATTCCCAGTCATCCAACATAAAATCAAAGCAAACAAGAAAAAATGTCCTCTCTGCCATAGAATCCATAATGTCCCAGCTAAGATACTTCAAAACCCCCCCTCCGAACGGCGTAGTTTTCTTTGTCGGCGAAGGGGCAAAGAGCGGCAAACAGCCCAAAATGATGTCGCAGGTTATAGAGCCGCCCATGCCAATATCCATATATCTTTACAGATGCGATTCCCAGTTTTATCTTGAGCCCCTTGAAGAAATGCTTGAGGAAAAAGACAGTTACGGGCTCCTTCTTATAGACCGGAGGGAGTGCACCATCGGCTTTCTTTTCGGGAAAAAAATAGAAATGGCTGCATACCTCACTTCAAGGGTGCCCGGCAAGCACGGCAGGGGAGGGCAGTCGCAGCGGAGGTTCGAGAGGCTGACAGAAATTGCCGCACATGAATGGTTTGTGAAGGCGGGGAAAAAGGCGTCGGAACTTTTCCTGGAGAAGGACAATCTGAAGGGTGTCCTTGTCGGGGGACCCGGACCCACAAAGAGGATGTTCCTCAACCAGAATTATCTTGATTACAGGATAGCAGATAAAATACTCGGGATATACGATACGGGATATACAGACGAGTATGGGCTGAAAGAACTCGTTAACAATGCTGCAAATGACCTTGAGGAACTGGACATAATAAAGGAAAAGAGGATAATGAATAGATTCATGGAAGAGGTCAGAAGCGACAGCGGACTTGCGGTATATGGCGAGGAAGAAGTAAAAAGAGCGCTCGAGATAGGGGCTGTCGATATGCTCATACTCTCAGATGCTATCAGAAAATACAAACTGAAGATATCCTGCCCTTCGTGCGGCTATTCGGGCGAGACTGTTTCAGAGAGTGATGAAGATATAAAATGTCCTGAATGCAAATCTCCTGCAGTGATAGAGGAAAAAAAGGACATACTGGAAGAATACTCCGATATGGCAGAGCAGTCATCCACAAAAGTCGAAATAATATCAAAGGATACGGAGGAGGGAAATATATTGATAAAGGCTTTTGGCGGAATAGCAGGAATTTTGAGATATAAAATAGACTGATTTTTGCCCTAAAAATGAGAAAAGGGAAAAGATCAGGAGTATCCTCCTATCTGCAAACTCGGGTCTCCGAAAAGTGTCCATTCCTCAACTGTCTTGCAGTCTATTTGGGTGTCTGACTCCGGCTGACCGCTCCAGTCTATCGGGAACTTTCCACTATCGTCTACAGAGGGTGTTGAAAAAGTTATTGGTATGCTCATCTCTTTTTCCGCCGCATCATTTCCTCCTTTCATGGCATAATTATTGCTCAATCCTTCTTTATCGACCCCTGCAACACCGATGCTTACAAATATTGCGTGAGCTACTTCAATATCTTCCCTGTTTCCATGTACCACAGGTACAGGTCAAGTTCTGCAAGCGTTATACCTGCCTCTTCCGCCAGCCTTTCCAGTTTTTCTTCAATGCCAAGGTATTCTTTCCTGCCCAGAGTATTGGGGATCTGCTTTATTATCCCATGCCTCTCTGCCAACCTCAAAATGTGACGGTCTATTATAGCCACATTTTTGTATCCTATATTCCTCAAAAAATGGCTTGCTTCCTTATACCCAAAGCCCTTTATATTCTTTACAAGCCAATCCCTCGCTTTCCTTTCATCTGAAAAATTTTTCAATATCTCTTCTATGTTGACATACTTTCTGTTGTGACATATGTATCCTGCCCTGTTGGGAAATCTGTAACCATGTCTTTTCAGTTCTTCTCTCAACTCGTCTTCGCTAAAATTGAGAAAGCCATTGCCCAGATTCTCCTGGAGTTTCAACCCCATCTCGGCAGATGAATTTGCAGTGAGAACGCAGAAGCATAGCTCGCTGAATTTGTCTTCCACATTCTCAAATTCTTTTATCCTCTCATCAACTTTTTTCCTTACAGGGCTTTCCATCAAATTCCTGACTTTTGATATCAGTTCATCAAAACCGCTCATCCTTGGATAAATGATACACCGTTTTAATTACTTGCGATGTCTATTCTGCTGGAAAGTTACAGGAGATATGAAGAAGATCGCTCTTTCTGATTAATTTGCGGCGCAATCTATTAAAATAGGGGCAGTTTAATTCCATACCTCAGCCAAATAAAACAACAACCTATAAATACAAAGATTTTATGTTTAAGATATTCGGTGCTGCAATGGAAGAAAAGGAGATGGCTCTTCAGAAAAAGGAAGAAAAAAAGAAGGCGTCAGAGCTTATAGAAGGGATTGACATAGGGAAGAGACTCTCCGTAAGACAAAAGATAATAGAAGAGTTGATGAACCTGCACCGTATGGAGGAAAAGATAAAAGCAAGGGAGAGGCTTCTGGACTTAAAATCGGGAAAGAGGATCGATGAAATAGTCGGAGATTATGCGGAGATAGTTGACCTTTCCCCCCCAAAAAACGAGAATATAGAGGTCGTTGAACTTCATCCCATAAAAAAACCTTTTTCATATGTAAGGATAACGTACGATAACCTCAAACACGAGTATCAATATGAAGTGCTTGAACCAACCCTTTCAATTGAAGAGAAGAAGATATTCGAATTTTTGAAGGAAACACTGATAAAAACAATGGACATGGAACTTACCGAATTCAGTGATGAAGAAGCAAGAGACTATCTCAGAAAAAATGTGGAGAGGGCGATAAAGGACTATTCCATCTCGCTAAGCGATATCTCAAAAGAGAAAATAATGTATTACATAATAAGAGATTTTCTGGGATATGGGAGGATAGATGTTCTGATGTATGATCCCATGATAGAGGATATTTCCTGCGATGCCCCCCGCGTTCCGATATATATTTACCACAGGAACTATGAATCCCTCAAAACGAACATATCCTTTTCAAGCGAGGAAGAACTGGACAGTTTTGTTATCCAACTTGCACAGAAGTGCGGCAGGCATATATCGATAGCCCGACCGCTCATGGACGCAACAATGCCAGATGGCTCCAGAATACAGGCATGCCTGTCAAGGGAGGTTTCTGCAATGGGCTCGAATTTTACGATAAGGAGATTCAGAGAAGAGCCACTAACCCCCAGCCATCTGGTGGAATTCAACACCATATCTGCAGAAATTGCAGCATATTTCTGGCTTGCAATTGAGAACGGCGCATCTGCAGTACTCGCAGGCGGAACAGCGTCAGGGAAAACCACTTCCCTAAACGCCCTGTGCCTTTTCATACCCCCTCAGATGAAAATAGTATCAATTGAAGACACAAGGGAGATAAACCTCCCGCATCCCAACTGGATAGCATCAATAACAAGAGAAGGAACAGCAGAGTCAGGAGAAGGCAGCAAAGTCGGCATGTTCGACCTTCTGAAAGCCGCATTAAGACAGCGTCCCGAATACATACTTGTGGGAGAAATCAGAGGGCAGGAGGCTGTCGTTCTTTTCCAGGCTATGGCAACAGGGCATACTGTGTATTCCACCATGCATGCAGACTCCATATTTTCAGTGGTGCACAGGCTTGAGGGTGACCCGATAAATATTCCGAGGATACAACTGCAGGCGCTCAACATAGTAGCCATACAGGCGATGATAAGAATAGGGAGGAAAAGAGTGAGAAGAATAAAGAAAGTTGTGGAGATAGTTGGCATAGACCCCACAACAGATGATATACTCACGAATGAGGTCTTCAGCTGGAATCCGAGGAAGGACTCATTTGATTATTACGGGAAGGGGCACGTGCTCGACACTGTTGCTGAACAGCGCAACTGGACTGACAAAGAATTGAATGAGGAATTCAACAGAAGGAGAGATGTCATAAAATGGATGGTAGACAGGGGCATAAAAAATTATATCGAAGTGGGCGAGGTCATAGCGGCATATTACAAAGACCCGGATTCGGTGATGAAGAGGGTAAGGGAGTCGGAAGAGCATGCTCCAAAGATTGAAAAAGATGATTTCAGAGAAGAAAAGGAAGAAGAGCAGGATGTGGAGATAGAAGAAATCTATCTCGAAAAAAACAGGGAGAAAGAAAAAACAGAAAGCGGCATTCAGGAAACAATGACAGGCGGAGATGAAGAAGAGGGAGAGAAAATCTCTGAAGGGGAAAGCAGTGAAGTAGAATCAGATAAAGAAAATAAAGAGGAGGGATGGGGAAATGCCTCTGAGTAAGTATCAAGGGATATGCTACAGAATTTTTGGCAAAAGAGCGGCAAAATCCTCACAGATTGAATATATAAAAAGGGCTATTGAACGGGCGTACATGGAAGTGCGCCCTGAGGCATATATCTCCTATGCATGGATGAATGGGATCATAGGGGGGGTGGCTGGCATCGCTTTCATTTTCATATACCTTTTCCTGTTGCCCGGGATGGGCATAGTGCTTCCCACAAAACTTCTCATTATAGTCATCCCTTCACCCATACTCATAGGTGCTATTGCATATCTCGTAACAATGATGATTCCTGAAAGCAAGGCGAATTCAAGGAAAAAAGATATTGATAATAAACTACCGTATGCGCTTAATTTTCTTGCGGCTATGGCTTCTGCAGGCGTAACCCCTGCGCTTGCATTTAAAAGCCTTGCAGAGCAGCCAATATATGGAGAAGTGCAGAAAGAAGCCGCATGGATTTACAGGGATATGTCAATATTCAACATAGACATAGTTACAGCCCTGAGGAATGCTGCAAACAGGACGCCCTCAATAAAATTTCAGGAGTTTATTCAGGGTGCCATAACAACAGTCACATCAGGCGGGGACTTGAAAAAATACTTCTTTGCAAAGTCGGAAGAGTACATGCGTGAGAACAGGAGGAATCAAAAGGAGTTTCTTGAAACCCTTGGAGTGCTTGCAGAGAGTTACGTAACCGTTGTTGTGGCTGCACCTCTTTTCCTCATAGTCATGGTATCTGTGATGAGCATGGTCAGTTCGGGGGGAGGGGGAGGGAGCTCGTCTCTTCTTATAATGTATATGCTGACATTCATAATGCTGCCGCTTGCCCATCTCGGATTTGCAGTTGTCATAAGTTCCATGAGCCCGGAGGTATAATGATAGGAAAAAGGATTTCCTGGATTTCATTCGTCTCAATACTGACAATAATAGCCCTGTCAGTTGTGGCAAGGGCAATAGGGGCTCTCACGACCTCCAACCTGATACTGGGGGCGGCGATGGGCGCTTTCCTGATATTTTCCTGGGCTCAGAGAAAAATAAAGGAGGATATGCTGCCGTTTGTGTCTAAGGAATATAAGGAGTCTGAATGGAAATACTTTCTTTCTTCGATTGTGGCGTTCATTCTTGTAATATTCTCGACCCTGCTCAACATATTCATACTGTTTCTGGGCATGCCCATATCAGCCATCCTCATAACAGTTCTTCTCGGGGCAGTGATACTTCTCATGCTGTACACCGTGCTTTCCATACCGACTGTTGAAGAAAGCAGGGGTTATACGATTCTTTTCCTGATTGCATTTGCATTTACTGCAATTGTGATAGGCTCTCAAATGGATATAGGCATACATCTTCCTGAAAATGCAGCACCGTTGCTGAAAAATATGTCAAATCCCCTTTTCCTGCTGAACATAGCGCTTCTCTTTGAGGTTTTTTCTCTCATGCTCGGCGGCGAGATGCCAACACCAACACAATCGGTAATAGGGGTATACGAGCGCACCAAATTCAGGGAAGAAAGACCCATGATAATGAGGAGGAACGTGATATATCTCGCCATTGTAATATTCATAGTTCTGTTTATCCTGGCAAATATAATAACAATAGTGGGGCTTCCAGGAGAGGTGATGCTGCACAACATACACTGGGAGTACGGCATAATATTTGCAGGGGTTGGACTTCTTGTGAGTCTTATACTTTACATTCTTCTCATAATGCCAGAGAAGGCAGGAGAGATAAAGGAGAAATACGATATGGAGACCCTTTACCGCATAATGGTTCTTTCCACATCTGCTGCCTTTACCGCTGTCTTTATTGCAATCGCCATAATGCTTCAGTTCAAGATAATTTCGGGCATAGGGCCCCTCCACCTCTCCCCCGACAATGCAATAGATTTTGCAATATACGCAATATTATCTGCAATAGGTCCCTTCGCTTTTTATGAGTACGCAAGGATAAGAAAAATGAATCTCATGGAAGAGCGCTTCCCCGAATTTCTGAGAGACCTGTCAGAATCAAGGAAAGCAGGGATGACAATGGCAAGAGCGGTCGAGATGGCTGCGAAAGGTGATTACGGTTACCTCACTCCTGAAATAAAGAAGATGGCTGTGCAGATATCCTGGGGGCTTCCCTTCACAGAGGCGCTGAGAAGATTCGGAGAAAGGATAAAGACCCCTCTTGTCCTCAGGACAACCTCTCTTGTGGTGAAGGCATCTGAAGCAGGTGGCAAAATATCAGATGTCATAGAGGCAGCAGCAAAAAATGTAAGGGAGATAAAAATACTCCAGGCAGAGAGAAAACTGGAAATGCAGATGTACCTCCTCATAATATATGTTGCATTTTTCGTTTTTCTTGCAGTGATTGTCATCCTTTCAGCCACATTTCTGCCAGAGTTTGCAAAGGCAACAGAATCTGCATCAAGCGTCGGCAGCATATCCTTCGGCAAGGTCTCGCTTGACGAGTACAAGTTCATTTATCTCAGCACAGCAATCGTTCAGGCAGTGGGAAACGGGGTGGTGGCAGGAATGCTCGGGGAGGGAAAAATGGCGGCGGGGCTGCGCCACGGAACGATAATGGTCATAGTCACATACATACTCTTCAGGTTGATTCTGTAATTTTGAACAACATCAGAATTTGCAGACTGTTTTCAAAGGCATTAGATATTTATACGTCAAATAATATTGAATGTCCATGAAAGCATTTTTCCATCGAAATCCCGTAGAACTTCACTTCGGAACGAAAAGTCTGGAAAAAACAGGAGAACTGGCAAAAAGGTACGGAAAGAAGGCACTGGTCGTCACAGGAAGAGAGAGCATGAGAAAAAGCGGCGTTCTTGACAAACTTGTGGGATATCTTAACGAGGCAGGCGTGGACGCTGAAATATTTGACGGGGTGGAGCCAAATCCCTCCTACTCCACAGTTGAAGAAGGAGCGGTCATGGCAGCAAAATGCGATATGGTCATAGGTTGCGGAGGAGGAAGCGCAATGGATGCGGCAAAGGCAATAGCCATAGTCTCTTTCAATGACATAAGCGTCGAATCGCTTTTCAGCGGAAAAGAGCCGCCGGGCACAATGCCTGTAATGGAAATAGCCACAACAGCAGGCACCGGAAGCGAGGCTGACCGTTATTTTGTTCTTACAAATCCGGAAACAAAGGAAAAAAACGGGCTTGGGTTCAGATGCTCATATCCCGTTGCATCGATAATCGACCCTGAACTCATGAAAACAATGCCTCCCCGCGTCACTGCTGCGACAGGATTGGATGCCTTTTTCCACGGACTTGAATCGTTTGTATCAAAATCATCGACGCCGATAGGCGAACTTTATGCAAAAGAGGCAATGAGGCTCATAATAAATAATCTGGAAAGGGCTTTCAGAAACGGAGATGACATGGAAGCAAGGGAAAAAATGGCTCTTGCAAGCACTCTTGCAGGACTTGCAATAGATGCGGGCAGGACGACTCTGCTGCACGCCGTCGAGCATCCCGTTAGCGGGCATCTCAATGTTGCCCATGGAGAAGGGCTGGCTGCGCTTTCAGTACCCTATATGCAATTCACAATTCCCTCATGCCCTGAAAAATTTGCATATGTTGCCTCCCTTTTTGGAGAGGAGATAGAAGGGCTCACGAAGGAAGAGGCAGCAATGAAGAGCATTGACGGGGTGAAAAAACTTCTGGCGAAAGTGGGAATGGACATTGGACTGAAAAAACTGGGAGTCGAGGAAAGGATGATAGACACCTTCGTGAAAGAAGCAAGTAAAAGTGTATTGATGAAAACAAACCCCCGTTTTGCTTCTTCCGAAGACCTGCGGGATATTTATCTGAAAGCCATGGAATTTTAGGTTCAGTGTGCATAGTTAAATCCTTATATTCCGCAGCAATTTATGTTCATGCTGAAGGTGGGCGTTCTTGCATCTGGCAGTGGGACAAATCTGCAGGCAATTATAGATGCGTGCAATGAAGGTAAAATAAATGCTGAGGTTGCTGCAGTGATAAGCGACAACAGGAATGCATTTGCGCTTGAAAGGGCAAGAGAGCATGGAATAGAATCCTTTTTTTCAGATGCATCCGACAAAAGAAGGCATGAGGAAGAGATAGACAGAATATTCGGCGAAAGAGATGTGGGACTCATTGTGGGCGCAGGATACATGCGCATTCTTTCCCCGCAGTTCGTGAAAAAATGGTACGGGCGCATAATAAATATCCATCCTGCACTGCTGCCGTCTTTTAAAGGAACGGACGGGCAGGGAGATGCTCTCAGATACGGGGTCAAAATAACAGGATGCACAACCCACTTCATAGACGAGGAAACGGACCATGGGCCCATAATATTGCAGGCTGCTGTCCGGGTAAAGGATGGAGACGACAGGGATTCGCTTGCAGCGCGCATACTGAAGGTCGAGCATCAGATACTGCCAAGAAGCATAGATTTGTTTGAACAGGGGCGTCTGGAGATTCATGGACGGAAAGTGCGCATACTTCCAGGAGATTCATGGATGGAATACGCGCTTCCAGACGTTCTATACTCGGAAGGATTCTGATGAACGGCATCAAATGGCTTGAAAGTCTTAAAGGCAGGGGAATCAAGATAGGACTTGAAAGGATGGACACCCTGATGGAAAAATTTTCTCCCGATTACAGAATAGTCCATGTCGGAGGGACAAACGGAAAGGGCTCTGTATGCCAGTTTGTGGGCAGCATTCTGCAGGAGGAAGGTTTTGATGTGGGTATATACTCATCCCCTCACCTTGAGAGATTGAACGAAAGGATAACAATAAACGGCACGGAAATCAGCGATGATTCACTCAATGAAATAGCAGAGATGCTCATGGAGGAAGACATGGGAATGACATTCTTTGAGGCAATGACAGCCATATCCCTGATTTATTTCAGGGGAAAGATTGATTTTGCAGTTATAGAGGTGGGAATGGGCGGGAGATACGATGCCACGAACATCGTCAACGCAGATGTAACAGTCATAACAAATATTTCAATGGAACATGAAAAGTATCTCGGCAGAAGCATCGAGGAAATAGCAGGCGAGAAGTCAGGGATAATAAAGGGTGGCAGTGTTGTAACTGCATGCACTGGAGATGCGCTACGCGTGATTGAAGAAAAGGCAAGGGAACAAAAATCAGAAATTTATGTTGTTGGTAGAGACATAAAATGGAAAAGGCTCTCACCAAAAAAATTTCTGGTCGAGGGAAATGATATATATGAATTGCAAACAAATCTCAGCGGCATTTTTCAGGGAAACAACATTGCAGTATCTGTCAAGGTTGCTGAAATACTGGGCATAAAAAAGAGGAGCATAGTGGAAGGGATAAGAAAAGCCTCGCTCCCCGGAAGAATGGAGCGTGCGGGAATGTTCCTGCTTGACGGGGCGCACAACCCTGCAGGGATAGAGGCGATGGGAGAGGGGCTGAAAGATTTTACCTATCGCAAACTCTTCATAATATTCGGGGCAATGAAAGACAAAGATATCGAGTCAATGGTGAAAGCGCTTCCAGAGGGAGAACTCATTGCAACTGCTGTGGGCATGGAGAGGGCGGCGGATACGGAAATGCTTTCTTCCATCATTAAAAAAGCAGGAAAAACCTGCATCTGCGAAAGCAACGTAGAGAATGCGATAAAAAAGGCAATGAAAATGGCGGGCAGTGAAGATTTGATATGCATCACCGGTTCGCTCTACCTCGTGGGGGAGGCGAGGAGAATACTGAAAAAAATGGGAATCAAATTTTCTTCTCCTTTATGATGATATTTCTCTTCTTCATCTCTTCAATAAATTTTTCAGGAGGTACGCATCTTTCAGGCGGCAGGGCGCCTTTTTTATCTATGGTCGAGTTCGCAATCATCTGTGCTATTATGGATGTTGGAAAGCCTGTTGTTCTCATCATTGCAGATATACCTTCACTGCAATAATCCACCATATCTGCAATTATGTTTATCTCTCCTGAGGCTATCCATCGTGCAAGCACCACATCATCTTTATCTCTGCTCAGCGCCTTTTCAAGAATCTGCTCAGTGAATTGTCTGTGCCTGCTGTCGAAAAATCCCATATCCTTTAGGAATTTTATTTTTTCGCAGTGCCCCTTATACCTTATCGTCTTGTAATCAAGTTCTTCGACAATGCCGTAAAATGTTTCCGGCAGGGTGGAAGTGCCACCTGATGTATAAAAAGCCTCCAGTTCCCCGAATCCCGGAAAAGATATTTCCTCGAGTCCTGTAAGAGATTCCACCTCCTCCAGCGCCCCTTTCCTTATTATTTTCGCCTTCTCCACGTACTCATTTACAAGACCATGCACTGAAAAAACCAGGGCGTAGTTCAGCGGGGGCTCCGGGTTTTGAGGCAGCCCTCCCACCCGAATATGCATTTCCCTGGCGTTTGCTTTTTTTATGAGATGAGATGCAATTACGTTGGTCATGCCGGGGGCAAGTCCGCAGTCAGGAATGACCGTCACTTCTGCTTTTCTGGCGTCTTCGTGGAGGGAAAGTTCTTTTCTGACGACTTCCGTATTGCCGCCGAGGTCGCAAAAACCTGCATTGCATTTTATTGCCATTTTTGCCATTTCATAGTTGAAATCGTAGGGAAGGGCGCTTATGACAATATCCTTATTTCTCATCGCCTGCTCAACTTCATGGGGATTGTTTGCGTTTAACTTCAAAAACTCTGCTCCTTCGAGAAGATGGGACAGGTGGGTATGCTCCGTAATGTCGCCGACCTGCACCTCCGCACCGC
>VBQP01000014.1 GCA_008297795.1 Thermoplasmata archaeon
TCACAATAACATCTCTTGCAACAGGTGAGGGATACTTTGCTCCGGCTGCAATGATGGCGGCATACCACGGCTCGCCTGTGCTTAACATAGGAGAAGCACAGACAGGATATGAGGCACTTGACAGAATAGCAACATGGGAAGAATATTCCGGTGATTACTACCATGGTTCTCTTTCACTCGGGCATATGCCGAAGATGAGCGAACCTTTCGATTTGATGGGGGCAATCAAAGATTTCATACAGGATCAGAGTCTGCCAGGACCTGGCTTCGACCTTGACAAGAGATGGTATACCGAGGCACATAACAGCATATACAACAACATAACAGCAAAATACGGACTTGACTTAGACGGAAAGGAGGTATATCTCTTTGTTTCACCACGTGATACAGACATAAGAGACCCTGTATGCAGAGCAATGACAGGCAATCTTTCATATGCAGGGCAGATACCTCTGGAGACGGCAGCCCTGTCATCTGATTTGATTTGCAGAGACATACTTTATCCTGCAATCATATACGCAAATCCTGGAAGAGATGTAACAACAACTCAACTCATGAACTTCCCCGATGGGAGAGCGTGGACAATGAACAATGGACAGAGCGCACCTGCATATTCCTCACGTGCGATGAAGGAATCATTCAGTTCGCATGGCAGGTTCTACGAAGGGCACGTCATATTCGAGAACTGGCTTGAGAGAATGAATGAGGGAGTTAGCATAAACTACTATTCAGGACACGGAACAGGTGGAAGCGGTGTATCCTTCCAGTACAGGAATGTTGCAGAGGAATTCCCCTATGTGGAACTGACGCACGAAAAATTGAAGGATTTCACATGGTGGGATGCATGGCGCGGATACATGTACGACGACAAGCAGACAAAATCACCGAGATGGGGCGGATTCACATGGTATAATGCGAAAGAGCCGAACCTTACGACATCGTGCACTTCAAGTGGCTTGACCAGTTGCTTGAAAATCTGCACAGCGAGTGGGATATGTTCATGTCATGTACAACTGCAGCACATCTTGGTCCGATAATTTACCTCGAGCATGGAACGGCATTCTATTACGGTAATGCAGGAACCGGATTGAGCCCGCAGGAGGACTTGCTTGATGACCAGTGGATGCACGATATGCTGGTGAATGGTATGAGCGCTGGAGAAGCATTCTCCAACTATGTATGGCTGCACCAGCGTGACTACACTACAGGAGACCCAACTGCAATGTACGGTGGCTCATCTCTGCAGGTTACAAACCAGCAGCTCATGTTCGGCGACCCAACAATGACATGCTACAGCCCTGAGTGGACAGAACCTACACCGATAACGCCATAAACTCCTCTCTTTCCCTTTTCTTTTATTTTTAAAATCTGAAAAATTTTAAATATCAATTTTCATTTACATTTTCGTGGCGATTCTCAGGAGGGGCGGTTGCCACAGAAGTTTTTACCACCTCCATCTCCCAGCCCCTCCTCCTCATTTTACAACAAATTTTATGAAAGGAAATAGCATTACCAATCTCATGATAGAAAAAACAATTGGACAGATACTTGATGAAACAGCAGAAAAATATCCAGATAATGATGCTCTTGTATATCTTGATGGGCCCAGATATACGTACAAGGAATTCAAAGATGTTTGCGATAGACTTGCCAAGGGGCTTATCCGTCTTGGTATAAAAAAGGGCGACCATGTGGCAGTATGGGGATATAACGTTCCAGAGTGGGTAATGCTTCAGTTTGCGACTGCAAAAATAGGCGCCGTTCTTGTTACAGTGAACATCTACTACAAATCACATGAACTTGAATATCTTCTAAAACAATCTGATTCGACAGCACTTTTCCTTGTCGATGGATTCAGGGATGTAAATTATGTCGATACTGTATATAAGGTAGTGCCTGAAATAAAGGAGGGGAAAACATCTGAAAAACTCCCCTTCCTTAAACATGCTGTTTTTATTGGAAAGGAAAAGCATGAGGGCATGTTGAACTTTGATGATGTTTTGAATATGGGGGAAAATGTGGCAGATGAGGAACTTGCAGAAATTCAATCATCTCTTGACCCGCATGACGTTGTGAATATGCAGTACACCTCTGGCACAACAGGATTTCCAAAGGGAGTGATGCTTACCCACTACAACATAGTGAACAATGCCTACTGGGTCGGTCATTATCTCGGGCTCACAGAAAAGGACAGGATGTGCATTCCCGTTCCCTTCTTCCATTGCTTCGGCTGCGTCATGTCCACCCTGAACTGTGCTCTGTACGGAGCAACCATGGTTCCAATAAAAATATTTGATGCAGGAGAGGTATTGAAAGCAGTAGACCAGGAAAAATGCACTGTGATACAGGGTGTGCCGACGATGTTCATAAGAGAGTTGAACCATCCTGACTTCGATAAATATGACACGACTTCATTGAGGACAGGCATAATGGCAGGTGCCACATGCCCTATGGAAGTCATGAAAAGAGTGATGAACGAGATGCATGTCAGTGAGATAACGATATGTTATGGATTGACGGAAGCATCACCTGTTATCACCCAGACAAAAAGAGATGACCCCATAGAGAAGAGGGTGGAGACGGTTGGAAAGGCTCATCCTCCCGTGGAAGTAAAAATAATAGACCCCGAAACAGGGAAGGAATTGCCCCCGAACGAGCCTGGAGAGCTTATTGCAAGAGGCTACAATATCATGAAAGGCTATTACAAAATGCCGGAGGAAACAGAGAAGGCAATAGAGAACGGGTGGCTGCACACAAAAGACCTTGCTGTCATGGATGAAGAGGGATACATAAAGATACTCGGCAGGGTCGATGACATGATAATAAGGGGCGGAGAAAATGTTTATCCGAGAGAAATAGAGGAATTCCTTTATACCCATCCAAAAGTAAAGGATGTTGCAGTTGTCGGTGTGCCATCAAAGGAATATGGTGAAAATGTTGCGGCGTTCATACAGTTGAAGGAAGGAGAGGAGTCGAGCGAGGAGGAAATCAAGCAGTTCTGCAGGGAGAATATTGCCAGATACAAAACGCCGAAGTATATCTTCTTCATTGAGGAATTTCCAATGACAGCAAGCGGTAAAATCCAGAAATACAAATTGAGGGAGATGGCAAAAGAAATGATAGGTGAGTCATGAAAATAGCGCATATATCAGATATCCACTACAGCAAAAGCTGGATGTTTCTGCGCGATATGCTGGAAGATTGCATAGCAATGGTCAACCAGGAAAATCCCGACATAGTTATCATAACAGGGGACGTGACGGACTACGGGCTTAGGGCAGAATTTGAAGGTGTCAGAGACGAATTAAAAAAGATACAGTCCCCTTATCTCATAGTGCCGGGGAACCACGATTCGAGGCACGAAGGCTACAAAAAATTTGAAGAGTTCTTCGGAAAGAGATTTTTTGTAAAGGAAATAGATGGCTATAAATTCATAGGGCTTGACAGCAGCGAACCAGACATAGACGAAGGGCGCATAGGCAGGGCTCAACTTGAGTGGTTACAGCACCATATCTCACCTCAATCAGTTGTATTTCTTCATCATCACCTTGTTCCAATACCTTACACCGGAAGAGAGAGAAATGTGCTTGTGGATGCGGGAGAAACCCTGAAGATGCTCGATTTGCACAAAGTTCCGCTTGTTCTCAGCGGGCATAAACATGTGCCCTGGGTATGGAAAGTGAATAACACCGTTGTCTCAACAGCGGGCACTGTCTCTTGCGAAAGAACAGGCTCGAATCAATCTTTTGACATAATAGAACTGGAAGAAAAGAGAGTGGTGGTCGAAAAAGTTTCAATAAAATCCAAAAACAGGCAGAAATACGAAGTTATAATATAATCAAAACACGGCAGCATTTTCAGTAATGAATCGCCTTCTGAAGGTGTGAATCCACTGGCTAAAATATTTATACAAACTTATGATAAATATGCCAATGGAAGAGGAGAGTGGCGAAGTGAGAGATGTGTTTGGGCGAAGGCGCAGAGGAGAGGGAGAGGGCAATGGAAAAAAGGAGTTTTCTGGCAATACTATCACAATTGCTTCTGCTGTCATTGCCATTATAATTTTTTCAGCCGTTGTTTCCGCATACCCTCACGGCATGCATATATCGGAGCAACATAATGTTTCATACACAGGGAACGATAATGTTTTCCTATCCGGGGCTCTGACGGTAAGTGGCAATATCAAAGGACTCATAATCTCTGAGAATATCTCGGAGGGAAAATTTTATGGTGTTGAGCAGGTGATAATCACAGATGGGGCAGAGGAAAAAAGATTCTCCAATGCAGATATCACCATAACGGGCGAGGACTGGAAAATGAATACAAATGCCACTATCGATGAAAAATTCGGGTATGCAATTGCTGCATTCAACAGTTCTAATGAAACTGCAATGGGTATATTGACAGAAGATATCATACATTTCACATGCAACGGAGATACGGCTCTCCATCTGAACAACGGCTTCATATCAATTGAAAATGAATCATGGGAGGAAGGAGGGAATTTTTATATTGTGTTGAAAGGAAATTTTAATGCTTCGGTTGATGCAGAAGTTACAGGACTCCAGACGGCGGGGGGGCTTAATGTTTCCTTCGAGAAAAGCAACAACTTTGACAGTTCTCTTTTAAACAGCCTTGATATGGAGATACCGCCCCTCCCCTTCGACATAGATGGGGCATGCATGATTCTTGGAGGGGTGATATCAATCGATGGTTCTCCTGAGAGGATAGATAATTTCTCTTTTTTCAGGGGTGAAGGAAACGCATTCATATCGGAAAATATGCATCTTAACATGAAGGCAGTGGTTTCCATAGTTGACGGAAGTTTCTATACATGTGAGAAGGCGACAAAAGTATGGTTCATACCTGACAGGATAATTCTTCTTCTTCCCATAGCCATAGCAGTCTGGATAATATCTGCAATCATAAGAAAAAAATACAGTGCAAAAATAGAAGATTATGACAAAGGCATGAGCGGCTTTGCATTTGTAATACACATACTTGCACTTGCAATATCATTTTATCTGTGGGATCAGGAGATAAAATATGAATTTGGAGAGAGTATGATATCCCTGGCAATATCATTTGCCAGAGATGGCAGCATGGGATTTCTGCAATTGATGATTGTTCCGTTAGAGATAATCCCGTGGTTTGCGGCATTTACCTTTATTGCCCTGCCTGTGAGAGTGATTCTCTCCTCCCTATTTTCTCTTATCGGGCTTGAGAGGGTGGGAAAGGGCGTGGGGAAAGCCACAGGCGTCCTGATGCTTTTCTTTGCAGGTGTTGTTTATATCCCATTTTTCCTGAACGTCACTGTGGTTCCGCTTATAAAGGAAATTCTGTTTGGCATTTTGGGGGGATGAGGAGTATATGACTGCCCTGCCGCTTTATGAGGAAAGAGCCATTTATGTTCCTTCAACAAAAACAGTTGTTATTTCAGATGTGCATATAGGTATAGAGTACGAATTTTCCTCTATGGGGGCAAATATCCCGTCCCAGACAGAATCCATGCTGAAAAGATGTATCGGCATATGTGATGAAAAGAAAGCGGAGAAGTTGATAATACTCGGAGACGTGAAGCATGCAATAACGCCTTCAGGTGCGATAAAAGATGAGAGAAGTTACATGGATGCTTTGAGCAGGGAAAGGAAAGATTTAAAATTTTTTCTGGAGAGTCTTTCAGAGGTGGTTGATATTTCCCTGGTGAAGGGCAATCACGATGGCGGATTGAGGACGGGAAAGAATTTTTATGTTCATCCCTCTCACGGCACCATAATCGAAGAAATCGGATTTGTCCATGGGCATGCCTGGCCCTCTGAAGAGTTGATGAAAGGAAAAATCCTGGTGATGGGGCATGTGCATCCTGTGGTGAGGATTAAAGACTCATTTGGGTATGTCACGTCAAAACCATGCTGGGTCAGGGCAACAATGAAAAAAGAGCCATTTCTCAAAAAATACAGCAGTGCAAATGAGAATATGGAAGTTATAATCATGCCCTCATTCAATCCCCTGTGCGGCGGGATGGCAGTAAACACCGAGGGAATTATGGGTCCCATGAAAAATATTGTTGACATAGAAAATGCAAATGCATATCTTCTCAACGGGACAAACCTCGGAAGGATTGGAAGCCTGCATTGACAGAAAACTTTTAACCTTATTTGCATTTACTGGGCGATTAAAATGAAAATACTGGTAACAGATGTAATAGCCGACGAGGCAATGGAATTGCTGAAGAAGGAGCATGAGGTTATTTTCAAAGACATAACAGGAGAAGAACTTGCGAGAGAGATAGCCCCGTATCACGCCCTTATGGTGAGAAGCGGAACAAAGGTAACAGCAGATGTGATAAAAAATGCAGATAATCTTGTTGTCATAGGCAGGGCAGGAATAGGCGTGGATAACATAGATGTGGAAGCAGCAACCAGCAGGAACATAAAGGTCGTGAATTCCCCGACAGGAGCGACAATATCTGTTGCAGAACTTACAATTGCCCATATGCTTTCCCTCGCCCGCCACCTCCCCAAAGCAGACAGGACAACAAGGGCAGGGGAATGGGCGAAAAAGAAACTGAAGGGCATTGAACTCAACGGAAAGACGCTGGGTCTCATAGGATGCGGGAATATAGGCAGAGTTGTTGCAAAATATGCAAGGGCTCTGAATATGAAGACAATAGGCTATGACCCGTACATACCCAAAGATAGGCTGGAAAGTGAGAGCATAGAAAAAATCGATAGCGTTGCCGAGGTGATGGAGAGGGCGGACTTTATTTCCATACATGTTCCCCATACTCCCGAAACACACCATCTCATAAATGAGGAGATGCTCTCAAAGATGAAGGAAACTGCATATCTCGTTAACTGTGCAAGGGGCGGTGTCGTGGATGAGAAAGCGCTTTACAGAGTGCTTAAGGAAAATAAAATCGCAGGAGCAGCCCTTGACGTTTATGAAGAAGAGCCAGCCAGGGAAAATCCTCTCTTTGAACTTGATAACATTGTTTTCACCCCGCATCTCGGTGCTTCTACAAAGGAGGGACAGATACGGGCAGGAACAATATGTGCCGAGCAGATATTGAAAGTACTGAGGGGGGAAGAGCCGGACTTCTGGGTTAACCGACCGAGATAAAAATTCAGCAAACAACTTACCTCAACAAAATCTTTAAACATTTCATACATCATTTACTGTGAGATTTGAGTCAATAAAGAGGGATTGCACCTCCCGCATAGGCAAACTGGAAATAAAAGGAAAGGAAATTCTTACTCCTTCCATATTGTGGTATTCATCAGAAAGAATAAAGCCACCGTTATTTTCCTCATTCCTTCTTTCCCTGGAAGAGAGTGATGCAATATCTCATTCCGGAAGTTTCTTCTATCCCATGCCAGAAAAAAAGGGAGTATCAATTCCTCCATCATTTGTCCATCCCTATGCCTTCCCGCCAGAACTGCACAAGGAAGAGGAGTCATGGAACAGGGAGCACGCAGGTGAAATTCAAATAATATCTCCAAAAGCGGTTGATGAAATTCATGAAGATACGACCATATATGTTCTTTCAAATGCGAGAGAACTATTCTCAAACCCCAGAAATTTCATTAGGGCAGTTGTGGATGTCAGGAATAGAATAGGATATCAGAAAGCCCTTTATGCCCCGGGGCTTGGGGAGCCTTCTCATATAGCCATTCTCTCGTATTTCACCATTGACATTTTTGATTCAATTCCTCTCATTGAGAAAGCGAGGATGGGAATTTACTTATTTCCAGAGGGGGGATATTCCGGGGAGAACCTCGAAGAAATGCCATGTTCCTGTCCCGCCTGCAGGGAGGAGGAGCGCTCATTTTCTTCCATACTTGAGCATAACTATTATGCTGCTTTTTCTGAGTTGAAGAGAGTCAGAAATGCAATAAGAAATAACGAACTCAGGAACCTCGTGGAGTCGAGGGCGGCATCGCAACCGGAAATCGCATCCATGCTGCGCATTATGGACGGCGAATATTACAGATTCCAGGAGGAGAGGTGCCCGGTGAGCGGTGGAAGGGTAATATGCTCTCCCCTCTCGCTGAAAAGGTCCGACATAGAAAGGTTCAGAAGAAGAGTCATTAATAGATATGTCAAGCCCAGCTCTGCAAAAATACTCCTTCTTCTTCCATGCTCTGCAAAGAAGCCTTACTCCTATTCAAAATCTCACAGCGCATTCAGAAGGGCGATAAATTCATGCAAAAATCCAGAGGTCGTGCACGAGGTGATCGTGACATCCCCGCTTGGCATAGTGCCCATGGAACTTGAGATGATATATCCTGCAGCACATTATGACATATCTGTGACGGGAGAATGGAGCCTCGATGAGCGAGAGATGGTAAAAAAGCAACTTGATTTATATGTCAGAAAAAATGAGTATGATGCAGTGATAAACCATCTCCCCGAGGAAATGGCAGAATTCATTGATATCGGAGAAAAAACATGCCGTGGGCATCCCGTATCAGCAGATTCAATAGAAAATCTTTCGAAAGCGCTTGATGAAAAGGTCATGGGCTATGAAAAGATAACGAAAAATGCCCGAAGAATAGAAAATGTGAAATCCATTATTTCGTACCAGTTCGGAGGGAATATACTGCCAGAGGGATGCAGGGTGAAGGGAAAATATCCAAACTACAAAATTTTTTACAGAGGGAAGCAACTCGGCATGATGGTCGGAAGCAGGGGCATGGTCTCTCTCACAATTGAAGGGGGAGAAATGCTTGCAGAAAAGGGGCTTTACTGCGTGGAGATAGAGGATTTTGTTCCACATGGCTCAATATTTGCCATTGGCGTAAAAGATGCAGACAGGGAAATAAGGTGCGGAGACGAGGTTGTTGCCACTCATGACGGCGAGGTGAGAGCGGTTGGCGTGGCTGAAATGAGCGGAGAAGAGATGGTCGAAAGCAGCAGAGGCATAGCGGTGAAGGTCAGACACCACAAAAAATGAAATTCATCTCATATCCACTTTTATGTCGCCATCCATCTCAATGAGAGAGTATTTTCCTCTCCTACCAACACTGCAATTTACCACCGTTGTGTCACCAAATTTTTCATAGCCCGAATCCTCATGCACATGTCCGCATATGACAAGGCGCGGCTTTTTCTCCTCCATAATATGCCTTACCCATTCATTCCCTATATGGAAGCCCAGTGCCATTTTGTCCATAACCCCCTTAGGCGGGACATGTGTCACAAGCACATCTATTTTCGCCTCTTCGACAGGAACGGCTTTTTTTCCATTTATATGGTAAAAGGCATCGGGCGAGGGGCTGCCGCCGCCTGCCCCGGCGAAATTCACGCCTCCGAAATTGAAAATTTTTTCATGTAGAAAAATGGAATTTCCATGCCTTTCTACTTCCTCGCCAATCGAGATGCTGTCCATGTTGCCGTGGACAATAATGATGGGAACTGATGTTCTGTCCAGCAGTTTGAAAAAAAGGCTGTCTGCCTCTATATCTCCTGCTATGACAACCACGTCGGGATTATTTTCATCCAGGTCGCTGAAAAATGCCCTGTATCTCCTCTCTTTTCCGTGGAAGTCTGCTGCAGCCTGAATAAGCATGTTTCCGTCTATTCTTCTTTTATGCTTCTTTCAAGCATCTCAAGCAGGTCCTCTATGTCTATCTGGTTCAGAAGCCCTTCCTTCTGCTCCATTCTGACTTCCGAAAGGCGAAGGCGTATTGCTTCCTTGCAGAGTTCTGCAACACTTGAATATCCAAGACCAGGATTGTTTTTTATTAATGTCTCGATTTCCTCATGAAGCTCCTTTGGTATTGATATGGTGCTGTATTTTGGCATTTTATTCCTCCGTAACTTATATCTCTATAATGTGCTTGTCTATTTTATACTTTCTATCTCTCTATCATGAAATACAGTTTTACCTTCGACTGATAGGATACTATCTCATCATTTTCTATTAGAACTTCAAAACCATCCACGGTTACCCTTCTTATGTTCCTTATTGTCTTCTTTGCTTCATTTATTGCACTCTTTACGGCATCTTCCCAGCCATTTGGAGAACTTCCTATGAGCTCTATGCTCTTTATAACGGACATATAAATAATAACAAATATTTTGATATAAAATTTTTGCTGGTTACAGTATCTCCATGAGTTTGTCTATTGCCCTCTTCATTCCGAGTGCAACATCTTCACTTAACCCGCCTACTCCGAATTTTTTACATGATATGCCTATAAAGTGAATATCTTCAGGGAAAGATGGCATCACTTCCTTCAGAATCTTCAGCCCCTCTCCTACCCCCAGCATGTGGGCATCAACTGCAGTATCATTCAAAAATTTAAATACCTCATTGCCTCTGAAATAGACGATATCACCTGCCCCCATATTCTCCGAATACACTGCGTCAATAAAAACAACCCTTTCCTCATTTTTGTAAACGTTGCTGAATCTGAAAATATCTGTTCCCAGATATTCAATTCTTGCATCTATTTTTCCCCTCAACTCCTCAAAAATTCTGCATCCGACAGAATCATCGCCTGCCAGCGGGCTTCCAATTGTGACAACTAAAGTCTCGTTACGTGTACGCTGCATGATATGCACGGGTCGTATGAGCGGGCGACCATTTCAATTTTTTTGCCTATGAATTCTCTGTCCTGATAGCCGTCTTCCCATAATCCTTTTGCCATTGAGGATATATCCACTTCCATCATGGGGAGGAACATTGCCGTAGGGGTTATCACATCCACATTTTTGACAATGCCGTCTTCTATTCCCATATAATATATCAGCATACCTCTTGGAGCCTCTGTAACCGCATACCCATCTCCTGAATTTCTTTCAGGTTTTGCTATGCTCTCATCTTTTATATCATGCAGTTCAGATGCAAGTTCCTTTATGCGTTCCAGGAAGTAAACCATCTCTATTGCCTGGGCGAAGTTGTTTGCAAAGCAGTTTTCAGGATTTACAAATTCCCTGTATTTTTCTATCAACTCCTTTGCTTTTCCTGTGATAAGGGCAGAGTTGTTAACAAGACGCGAAATTGCACCCACCGTGTAAGGCTCTCCCATGAACTTACCTCTTTTGGCAAATGAATATGAGGCAACTTCCTCGTTTAAATGCTCTTTATAATCCTCTATTTTGAACGAATGTCCATCGGATGAAATTATTTCGTTTCCATAGACGCCATATCCCTCGTAAGGCTTTATCGAGAGATGCCTTCTGCTTCCATTTACATATGACGGGTACTCGTATTCTGCAAAAAATTCAACTGCATCAACTGCCTTCTGAAGTCCCTCTCCTGCCATCTTCTCTATCTTCTCAATTTTTTCTTTTGGAGGGACTTTCCCAAAGCCGCCCACAATCGCATTTTCGGGATGTATTGACCTGCTGCCTATAACAGTCTGTATTTCTGCACCAACATCTTTCAAGAAAATCCCGTCTTTTACCATCCCCCCGCCGCCCCTGCGCGCAACCTCAAAGGCATCTGAATAGCCGAGGTAGTCGGGCACAACAAGAAGGTAAAGATGGAGTGCATGGCTCTCAACCATGTTGCCAAGATACAGCAACTCTCTGAGTTTTTTTGTCTGCTCAGACGGCTGTATGTCAAGAGCGTCCTCAACTGCTTCTATGGGCGTTAATTTGTGGGGGGTACAGCAGAAGGAACATATTCTTGGAAATATGGCAACTGCATCCTCATATCTCTTATTCTTTGTTATAACTTCAAAAAATCTTGGACCCTCGGTAACAACCATTCTTGCATCTATGCTGTCATCTTTTATTTCCACATCGATTCCTGCCTTGCCCTCTATGCGGGCAAGATGGTCAACCTTAATTTCCTTCTTTATTTTCATTTAATCCCCGTAAATCTTATCAATCATCTCATTTAAACCTTCATATCTGGATGCAAATATGGCCATCCTTTTCTTCACATATTCCCTGTCCATTCCCTTCTCCTTGAAAGTCATTGCAAGGGAATCGAACCATGAGACATCTGGAACAGGTCCTCTGCATCCTATGCATGGAATGTTATATTTTATGCATCTCGCATCACACCCCGCAACAGTCACGGGACCAAGACACGGCTCCCCCTTCTCTATCAAAATGCACGGATTTCCCGCTCTCCTGCATTCTGCGCATACCGGATAATCCTTCTCTTCGGGCCAGCTTCCAATTGCAAAGGTGGCAAGATAATACATTATCTCTTCCTCCTCAGGAGGACAGCCAGGGAGGCGATAATCAACCTTCACAAATTTATCGATGGGTTGGGCTATCCTGCCCTCATACTCCATATCCCTGTTTCCATATACTGTTCTGAATGCCTCCTCATATTCCACATTTTCGTTGAAAAGAATGCCCTGCACACCTCCGTGAATGGCACATGAGCCTATTGCCACAAGCACGTCAGCATTTTCCCTTATCATCTTCAATTCCTTTTCGTCCTCTTCCGTGCTCACGCTGCCTTCAACGAAAGCAACGTCGACATGCTCTATTTTGCCAGCGCTTGAAAGCATGTAGAAATACTTGATATCGAATTTTTCCGATATATCAAGTATCCTTTTCACAACTGCCATGCTCAACTGGCAACCGTAGCACGAGGTCAAACCATGTATTCCTATTTTCATTTTATCACTATATCAAACCAGGGGTTGAGATTATGTCATAGTATCCGAATACGGGACCGTCAATGCATATGTATTTCAGGAAGGTTGAAGAGCCTGCAATGCAGTGCCCGCACTTTCCCACGCCGCATTTCATCCTGCGCTCCAGGGTCACATATATCTTGCGGGGGTCATATCCTGCCTCTATCAATTTATTGAATATGCTTCTGTAGGCTGTCGGGGGCCCACAAACGGCAACATATGAGTTTTCTGGGTCTGTGTTGGCATCGCCTATGTGTTCCTGCGCCCTGCCCACCCTGCCTTCCCATTCGGGGTCTCTTGTAACTGTCTGAATGATTTTTATGTTTTCTGCCTCTGCTATGTCTCTCATTGCCTCGAGTTCCTTTCTGAAAAGCAATTTGTTGCCGTAGCGGGCGCTGTTTATGACTGTTATGTTGCCGAACTTCCATCTGTTATCAACGGCATACATGAAAACAGAGCGCAGAGGAACCATCCCTATACCTGCTGCAATGAGGAGTATGTCGGAGTTCTCGAATTCATGCATCGGAAAGCCATTTCCGTACGGACCCCTTATGCCGACAAAATCGCCGGGCTGAAGTTTGTGTATCATGTCCGTGACCTTCCCGACTTTCTTTATGCAGAGTTCAAAAAAACCCTTTCTCATCGGAGAGGAGCATATGGATATGGGAATCTCACCAACGCCTGGCAGGGCAACCTGGACAAACTGTCCCGGTATGAAGCTCCATGACTCTGCAATATCAGAATCCTCAAATCTGAGGAGGAAGAGTTTCTCCTCTTCAGTAAGTGAATAAACCCTTAGTATACGGCATTTGTACAGTCCATATACATTATCACTCTCCATGTACCGCACCTATAACATCTCTTATTTTCATCAAATTTTTCAGGAAGTCTATCCCGGCAGGGCAGAAGTAAGTGCAGTTTCCGCATCCAACGCAGTATGAAGTGCCAAGAGGATAAAAATATGCATTCTTGCAGACATATCTGTTGATAAATCTGTCCTTCTTCGTCTCCCTGAAGTTATGACCTCCTGCCACCAGCCCGTGACTCCTGAACTGGCAGGAATCCCAGAATCTTATGCGCTTTCCGTGCTTGCCGTCTATGTCTGGCAGATCCTGAACGTCATAGCACCTGCACGTGGGGCATGTCATGGTGCAGTTTCCGCACCCCAGGCATTTCTCACTTTCCTCTTCCCAGAGGGGACTGTTCTCTGTCAATTCAAGCATGTATCTGAGATTGTCGAAACTTCCTTCATATCTGAACATTTCATGCCTTTTCTTCTCAAACTTCTTGAAGTTCTCTATGTCCTCATTATCCACATTCTCAAAGATATCCATGTTTTCGTCCACTATTCTGTGCCCACGCTCGCTCCCAACCCTTATGAGATAACCATCTGGCAGTTCGTGGAGGAATAGGTCGAAACCGACATCAACAAAATCGGTGCGGCGCAGATTGCAGAAGCAGTATTCATCGGGAAGACAACTTATGCCAATTATTATCCCTGCTTCCCTGCGAGCGGCATAATATTTGTCAGGATATTCATTGAGATAAACGCCGTCGAGTATGCGCAGTGCGACAATGCTGCATGCGTGGAGCCCGAACAGGACGAAGGGCTTTACTTCGCCAAGTGTCTCTTCATATTCACCCTCCTCTATATCAAATTCGAACATTTCCTGCTTCGGCGGAATGAAATATTTTTTTGCGGGTGTGATTGTTCTGTTGTAATTGAATTCCACCTTTTCAATATCATCTACCTTTCTGTAATCGTAAAATTTTTCCGATATTTTCTGCGGGGCATATAGTTCGCCATAGTTCGATATCCGCTCCAAAAATCTGTCAATATTGCCGCTGCCAAGCTTTAAATATCGCATCTAAGGGAGTATGCGCTCTGTATATATATTAGTTATGGGGTTTGTGCTTTTGTTGGGCAATAACTGGGGAAGCCATCCCCACACCGTTTGATAATACCTTCTTCTCTTAAATTTCTCAGGCGATTTGTTTCGGCACCTGCAAACAGCAAAACCAAAGAAAAATTTAAATACCGCCTTTCCTATTACATTATTAGCAAAATGATAGCAATATGGGAAAAGGGGCATTAAAATCATTTTTTTCGCCTTTCTCTCCCCCTTTCCCTGCCTCCCATTTCCGCATTTCTTTTATACAATCTGGCATTTACATAAAACAGGCAGGGGTAGCCAAGTATGGCCAACGGCGCAGGACTTAAGATCGCATGATAAAAAGGGTTCGATGAGACATCCTGTCTCGAAGGAGTCCGAGGGTTCAAATCCCTCCCCCTGCATTTTCGGGGTTGCGGTTGCAAGAAAATGGCAAGGGCGAAAAAGCAAATTTTATAGAAAATATTTATAAGATGAATTCCATAAATGAAGCGAGCCAGGAGTGGGTGAGCGGCTCACGGCTTCGTGCTGAGGAAACTCCTCCCTCATTCCCGGACCAGGTGTGTAAAAACTGGGGCGAGAGTCCCAAATGGGGCGCAGAAACGACACAGCCCGTGACGAGGATGATTTCCTCGGGAATGACGTTGTTACGGGATTTGATGAAACGGCCCCATCCTGGAGCAAGTCCAAATACCGGGATCGGTTGTCCGGGACCGCTCGGAGGTAGGACGCATAGGTGAATGCCGCATAAAACAGAAGGAGGGTTACTGCCCACACCTGGCTCCCAACTTATCTATAAGC
>VBQP01000015.1 GCA_008297795.1 Thermoplasmata archaeon
CCCCCAGTTATCCCTGCAAGCAGTATCTGGAAGTGTGGATTATTGCCGAATACTATATACACGATTATACTATAAGCCAGTGTTATATTCACCAGGGGGAGAGCAATTCCTGCCAGTGTGTAAAAAAATAATATTTTTTTCTCTTGTTCAATATTTCTACCCATCTCCAATACACCAAATATTGAACAGTTTACACTTTTAAATATATTATGGGCATCCCTATCTGGTATCGATTTTTCTCATTTCGATACGCCTCCAGATGAGAATGCCCTTCCCTCTCACTCATTAGATAACAAAACTCCGAGTGAGGTTGCAGGAATAAACCTCGGACTTGAGAACAAAAAGAATAGGCGGGTAGGGCTAATATCAAAAGCTCTATGCCCTGATACCCCGACAGGTGTTAAAAATGTCCCTTAAACCCGACAGAACCGATTTTACAATCGAAGATTATTTTTATTGCTTTCCGATGCAGTATTGATGAAATTCCTTGGCATTGCCATAATGGCAATATTTTTACTACCTGCATTTGCATCTGCAGTTCCTGAAGGGGTGCTGCCGTCAAGCGATTATGTTCCCGCCGTTTCAGAAAATGCAGCCTCATATGGAAACGGATATAGATACAACATGAATGGCTTTATCTACGTTCACATAGAGGGAGATGCATATGAACGAGGCTACCAGCACGGCTATCTTCTCTATCCCGAAATCATGGACATGCTCTACAGATGGAGCAATGTAATACACAACTGCCCCATTGTGCTGAAATATGTACACCTGAACGAGTCGTCATCCAGATATGAAAAAATATCGGGCATATGGTGGAATTACTGCAGGAACAAAGCAATGAATATTTTCTGGGATAAATACCCTGCAGAGTACAAATCGGAGATAAAGGGCATAGCAGACGCCGTGGCAGCCAGAGGCGGCGAAATGTTCGGGGAAAAGGTAACCTACGAAGACATACTCACCCTCAACGAGATGTACGAGCTTATGTCAATACTGGTAAATCCTGTAAAAAGCATACATCCGTTACGCACGCTTTTCTACGACCTGCTTGGTGCTGCTCCCGAACTTGAGAATAAAGAAAATGAGTTTATCTCCTCACTCGTTAGTTATCCTCCTGTACACCACTGCGATGGGTTTATCGCCACAGGAGATGCTACCACCAACGGTCAGGTTGTTGCCACAGATTCCGTGTGGTGCGGCGGATGGTGGTATACGTATTACATTGCCCAGAGATGGAATATCATCCTGGACATCGTCCCTGCACAGGGAAACAGGATAATAATAGGCACTTCTCCGGGATACATATGGAGCGACGAGGACTACTGGCAGAATGATAAAGGCATAATACTCATAGAAACGACATGCCCACAGGGATTGTGGAAGAAGAACGGCATGCCCCTTGCAATAAGGACAAGGATGGCTATGCAGTATGGAGAAAATATTGATGATGTTATAAGATACATGAGAACAGACAGCAACGGTGTTATGAATGCAGTATGGCTTATAGGGGATACGAAAAACGGGGAGATTGCACGTTTCGAACTCGGGTTGTATGAAAGTGCGGTGTGGAGGACAAAGAACGGCTTTTACTGGTCTGCGAACAACCCGATGGATCCATCTGTAAGGAAGGAGCAATTAAGATTTGAAAGCATGAAGGGCGCATTTTTTAGGGTATTGCACATGCTCTTCAACACTTCCGGTTATGAGTACTATACGCTGAAATACTTCCCATCTGACAGGGACATAAAATTTGAGGAATTCGGGAACGATAATTACGGGAAAATTGATGTAGAGGAGGTAAAAAAACTTATGTCAAATCCTCCGATAACTGATTTTTCGACGGATTGCAAGATTACAGACAGTTATCTGATATCCAAAAATGGGTTATGGACATTCTGGGGCAATCCTCATGGTGACATATGGAATACCTCATCACTCCAGCCGAATTTGAGAGGCGTTGTAGATGTCCCGCCTGCGGGATGGGCAAGAATTTACGGATTATCTTCCCAGCCTGAATTTTTTTATAGCCCGCAATCCTACGAAGGCGGGGAGGCGGCAATTGAATGGGACTACAGCACAGATGGAAACAATTTTGAGAGCGCATCCGGCGTGTCGGGCAATGGGGCAATTTATCTCTCAACAAACAGCGGGAAGATGTATGCATTCGATGACAGCGGTAACCTTATGTGGAATAAAATCCTGGGCGAAAGCGCAACTGCCCCTGCATACAGCAACGAACATATTTTTGTCGCAACAGATGGGGTGCTGTATTCCATAAATGCCAATGGGGATATAGAATGGAGTTTTGATGCCTGCGTTTCCTCCCGCCCTGCTGTTAACGGGGATACGGTCATTGTGGGCACAGAAGATGGGCTATACTGCATCTCTGCCGTCAACGGAAAAGAAATATGGCATTTCGAGACCAACACAACTGCCTATCCTTCAAATGTGATTAACAAAAAAGTTTATGCTGTTTCAGGGAATACTTGCTATGCCGTTGATGTCAGAAACGGGAAAAACATATGGACATTTGAAGCAGGCGGCGTCATGACCTCGCCCCCATATGCAGACGAAAATGGAGTCTATTTTGGAAGCTGGGATAATAACCTCTATGCACTTTCTCCAGATGATGGGGATTTAAAATGGAAATATGAGGTGGGCTGGGGAATAGATACCACGCCTGTTTCAGATAAAAATCTCGTGTTCTTTGGTTCAATGGACAACAATTTTTACGCTGTTGACAAAGAAAGCGGAAAACTCGAATGGGCATTCACATGCAGGGCTTCTGTCCGCTCTTCGCCCGAAATTTACGGGTACTACGTGTTCTTTGGTGCAGATGACGGTCATTTTTACGCACTCAACAAAACGAATGGGAGGTTGGTATGGAGTTTCTCACTTCCATACTCAACTGACGGCAGCGTCTACAATTATGTTACCACGCCGATAGAATCATCACCAGAGATATGCAATGGAAACGTCATCTTCGGTGCAGGAGGGCACATATATGCATTGGACACACAGACAAGAGAACTCCCCTCAGAGATAGCATATTCCCCCTCATCGAGGTCTGTTACCATGCTCGCATTCATGGTTGTTATGGCAATAGCAGCAGGCATAGCAGCATATGTATACTACAAAAAAGGTAAGAGAAAGTAAAAACGCAATGGGGGCGGGTAAAAAAATGACATTGTGGGCTTTAAAATCCTCTTTCTGTCCACCCTTCCCGCCCCCTCCTTCTCAACTTATTTTATTTTTTTCACTTGCTCTCTTCATCAAAATATCTATTTTTCACTTTTCTCCTCATGCCATATCCCTACGAAATGGCATTTCTGGCATTCATACACATGAACTTCCATTATCCATCTCGGCAATTTTATAAAAGGAATTGATGGCATGTCATCAGGCGATGATATCTCTTCCATTTCTCCTTTGCATACGGGGCACGATTTTTTTCCCATGTGTGTAATTGAGGGATGCTACATAAACTTTTATTAACCCAAACCGAAAGGCATATAAACTGCTTTTCTTAATCAATTTCTTCCATTATCATGGTGAGGAAAATGAAAGAGGTTTATCCATTTGAGGAAGTAAAAAAAGAGATGAAGGATATTGTCGGGAATAAGGGTGCCCAGTTGGGGGAGATGAGCAGCATAGGCATTCCTGTACCCCCTGGTTTTGTAATCACAACGCGGTCATGTGTCAACTACCTGAAACGCAAAAAAATTCCAGATTCCCTTAAGAAAGAAATACTTTCTGCAATGAAAGAACTTGAGAAAAAAAATAAAAGAAAATTCGGAGGTTCTGAGAAACCTCTCCTTGTTTCTATTCGTTCAGGCGCCCCGGTATCAATGCCCGGCATGATGGATACGATTCTGAATCTCGGGCTGAATGACAAAACGGTAAAGGGGCTTGCCAGAGAAACGGGAAATGAATGGTTTGCATATGACACCTACCGCCGCTTCATTCAGATGTTTGGCAGCATTGTTCTTGGCATAGAAGAGAAGAATTTCGATAACATACTTGAAAAAGTAAAGAAAGGGGAAAAGGCAAAAACAGACCAGGAAATTTCAGTGGCGGGGCTGAAGAAAGTCGTGAAAGAATACAAAAAAATTGCTTCCATTCCGGAAGAGCCGGAAGAGCAACTTTTTATGGCAGTTGAGGCAGTATTCAAATCATGGAACAACAAAAGGGCGAGAAACTACAGGAAATACCAGGGGTTGCCAGACGATGTCGGCACTGCAGTCGTTGTCCAGACAATGGTATTCGGAAATCTCGATGATAAATCTGGCACAGGTGTTGCATTTACCCGCAATCCGGCAACAGGAAAGAAAGAGCTTTACGGGGAATTTCTCCTCAACGCCCAGGGAGAAGACATAGTTTCGGGAAAGAGAACGCCGCAGCCGGTCGCCGCCCTGAAAAAAGTGTTTCCAAAAATTTATGATGAACTGGCTAAAACTGCTGAGAAACTGGAGAAACATTACAGGAATATGCAGGACATGGAATTCACAATCCAGCATGGAAAACTTTACATCCTCCAAACAAGGACAGGGAAAAGAACAGCAACTGCAGCCATAAAAATAGCAGTCGACATGGTCGGGGAAAAGTTGATAACAAAGAAAGAAGCACTGATGCGTGTAACCCCCGATGATATAGAGAAGGCACTCCATCCCATAATCAATCCTGAAGAAAAATATGAGGTCATTGCAAAAGGACTTGATGCATCTCCCGGAGCGGCATCAGGCAAAATCGTGTTCGATCCGGAAAGGGCATCCGTGCTTGGGAGGAAGGGAGAGAAAGTTATACTTATCAGGGAGGAAACAACGCCGGACGACATACACGGCATAACCGCTTCCCAGGGAGTGCTTACAGCAAGAGGAGGTATCACCAGCCATGCTGCTGTTGTGGCACGTGGCCTCGGAAAACCATGCGTGAGCGGATGCGAAGGGCTTGTCATAGATGAAGAGAAAGGAACTTGCAGGATAGGAAAATACACATTCAAGGAGGGGGACATGCTGACAATCGACGGCTCTTCCGGAGAGGTAATAAAAGGGGAGGTTTCTCTTGTTCCACCGAAATTTACGAAAGAGACGGACAAACTTCTTTCCTGGGCTGATGAGGTCAGAAAACTCGGGGTGAGAGCAAACACGGATACTGTCGAGGGAGCAAAACTTGCCAGGAAGGAGGGGGCGGAGGGCATAGGGTTATGCAGGACAGAAAGGATGTTCAACGCGCCTGACCGCCTTCCGATTGTGAGGGAAATGATACTTGCAGAAAACAAAAAGGAGAGGATGAAGGCACTTGAAAAACTTCTACCTCTGCAGAAAAACGATTTCAAGGAGATACTGCGCGCGATGCATCCCCTGCCCGTGACAATACGCCTGCTTGATATACCGCTCCATGAATTCCTTCCTTCAACAGAGGAGATTTCGAGGGAACTTTCCTACCTGAAGGAGTTTGATGCCGCTGTGAGTCTGCTCCAAGAAATACCCGGCATATCAAAGGTCCTTGACCCGAAACTCCATGTTTATCTGCCTTCAGTGGAGAAATTCATAGATGAATTAACAAATGAGAAATACCATGTGCTGAGCAAGAAATTGATAGAGGAGAAGACGGCGATGCTCAAAAAGGTGCGTTCCCTTGAAGAGGTAAATCCAATGCTCGGGCACAGGGGCGTCAGGTTGGGAATCACTTATCCCGAGATATATGATATGCAGATAAGGGCATTGTACGAGGCATCTGCCGAACTCATAAAAGAAGGACTGGAGGTTCATCCAGAACTGATGGTTCCACAGGTATGCACAGCCCAGGAACTCAAATGGGTATTCAAGAGAGTCAGGAAAATTTCACGTGAAGTGGAGAAAAATTACGGCATTAAAGTGCCTCTAAAATTCGGTACAATGATAGAAGTGGTGAGAGCATGCATGAGAGCTGGAAAACTATCGGAAATTGCAGAGTTCTTCAGTTTCGGAACAAATGACCTTTCCCAGGCAACTTTCAGTTTCAGCAGGGAAGATGCAGAAAAGAAATTCCTTCCCCTTTACACACAGAGGGGCATCCTTCAGGACAACCCGTTCTCCATAATAGACAGAAAAGGGGTCGGACGGCTGATGAGCATAGCGATAGAATGGGGAAGAAAAACAAGGCCTGATTTGAAGGTTGGAGTGTGCGGCGAACAGGGCGGCGAGCCGAATTCCATACACATATTTTACAACATAGGCGTGGATTACGTGAGTTGCTCGCCGTTCAGGGTGCCCGTGGCTCGGCTGGCAGCTGCGCAGGCAACCCTCGAAGGGAAAAAGGAAGTGATATGAACGTAGATAAGCGGAACTGAAAAGATGGACTGGCATCGCATCATTTCAACTTTGTTCCCGAGATGACAAAAGAGTGCTGTTTGAGTTTTATCCATCTGCCTTCCTCTACTCCGACAAGATTGCCGCATGTGCATCTGCGCTCTTTTCCTTCATGTATGCTGTAATCTTCAATAATCCTTTCTTTCCAGCAGTGCCACAGTTTCCCCCCGCCTATTTTAACATATCTGAATACTTTGGAGTTACACTTTGCGCATTTTATGGTTATCATACATTCACCGCAATACTTTATCAGAGGGTTTTATTATCCCGTTTTCTGTTATTATGCCTGTGATATATTTTGCAGGCGTTACATCAAAGGCAGGATTTCTGACCTCGTCCGGCACATAATCAAAAATTTTTGTGACCTCCTCTGCATCCCTCTCCTCAATTTTTATTTTTCTGCCATCAGATATGCCTTCATCAAATGTACTGGCAGGCGCAGCCACATAGAAAGGTATGCCATTCTCTTTCGCAAGAACAGCCTTCTCATATGTCCCTATTTTATTTGCCACATCGTAATTTGATGCAATTCTGTCCGCACCTACAATAACCATATCAACCTCTCCCATGCTCATAAAATAGCCTGCCGCGTTATCTGCAATCAGGGCATGCTTTATCCCTTCCTGTTTCAACTCCCAGGAGGTAAGGAGACCCTGAAGACGGGGTCTTGTCTCGTCAACCCATACGAAAATATCCCTGTCCTTTGCCATTCTTATAGGAGCGAGAGCTGTCCCCCAGTCAACTGTGGCAAGGGCGCCGGCATTGCAGTGGGTCAATATCCTGCTTCCCTGCGCTATCAATTTTTCCCCCACCTCCCCAATTTTCCTGCACTTTTCTATTGTGCTATCAACATATGAATGGGCAGCCTCCAGACTCCCCTCATTTTCAAGCATGTAATCAATGGCATAAAACAGATCATGAGCAGTGGGGCGCGTTCTTCTCAGAATCCTGGCAGCTTTCTCTTTGTCGTCTGCGAGAACCATGCCATAGGCAGCAGCACATCCGATGGCAGGCGCCCCCCTCACAACCATCTTTTTTATTGCATAAGAAACCTCCTCAATACTTTCTGCATCAAAAATTTTTAACTGGAAGGGAAGTCTCCGCTGGTCTATGAGTTTAAGGCATCCGCATTCCTCATCCCACCATAAAGAGCGCATTTCTTCCCCTTCTACAAGCATTTCAATCCCTCCACTGCCTCATCCACACTCTTCCCCACAGAAATACGCCCATTACTTAATTCCGCGCATCTCTTTTCCTTCAGAAGTTTTAGGGCTTCCATTGCAACATCAAAATCTTTCATTGGGGTGCTATCTCTGAAGTCAGATACTATTGCATTTATATCATCTCTTCTGTAAATAAGCCAGTGAACCGCCGCCGAAGGAGAAGGTTCGTTCATGCCTATAACAAGTGCTATGTTCCTCACTGCATCATAATCAGCAATTTCCACAAAATCGCTTTCTGTAAGGGAGTCGGGAAAAGCATTTCTTGCAGTTATCACAATTCTGTTGCCGAATCTTATGCTTATTGCCATTTCCCCTTCCCCTGAAATTTTTTTTCCCGCAGATATCATATCTTCTATGAGGGGGTTCTTTATTTTTTCCCTTCCAAGGAAAAATGTTTCGAAACTCATTTTATTGGTATCACGCAGAGGAATATGAAGTCATCATCTCCAACATTTTTGAACTGGTGGATTTCATTTGGCGGAACAAAGGCAAAATAATCTTTCTTCAGGGGCATCTCGTTTCCATTTTCGTCAACAAGCACGCCTTCCCCATTCAACACAAAAACCTCATGCTCCCAGTCATGCTTGTGAAGGGGAGTATATCCTCCTCTGCCCACAACAAAACGCCTCATTGCAAAGTTAGGTGCTCCTGTCCTGTCATCTATAAGCCACTGTATCGTTACGTTTTTTGCTCCTTCCTCACCAACTTTGTCAGCCCTGACTTCCTTCTCGCTTTTTGCTATCATGAGAATGTAATGAAAAAAGAATTTAAAAAGACATTGTATCTCACCAGTCAGGACGGATTTTTTTCATGAAATCATCCAAATTTTCTTCCGTGATGTCCTTGCCAAACACTTCTTTTATTAATTTTGCAAAATTTTTGTCCTCGCTCAATTTTTTGATAACGGGATATGGCATCTCCTTCATTATCTTCTCTGCATATTCCCTATCCGCCGCCTCCCTGCCCTCCATCATCCTTTTAAATTTCCCGTAATCGGGGACCACATATATGCCGCTAGAGGGATGGCAAACAATGCCAATATCCCCCTCTTTTTCCTCCTCTATTTTTTTACCTCCTTCTCCGCCCTCCATCCATGATGTAAATTTGTCGAGGGCGTCTTCTGCGCTATCAATGGAATCGAAAACAGGGTCATCTTTTCCGAAATATTCCAGAAATTTGCTGTAGACCTCTTTCTGCTTCTCTATGCTTTTCTCGATAAGTTTTTCAAACTCCTCTGCCATCTTAAGAAATTTTTCAGCATCTTCATCCGTGTACAAAGATATTGCTCCTCCAGTAAGGTATACATCTTCCCAGGGATATATCTCATCGCCTATGAAGTCTCCTTTTTTAAGATTTATTTCCCCGCATAGCAAGTATTCCTTCTTATTGAAAATGTCCTGGACAATGAATCTGCTCTGTGGCAAAACCTCCTTCACCTCGAAGAATCCTTTTACCGGCGTCTGAAATTTTTTTATGTTTTCCGCCACCCAATCTGGCATGTCATATTCCTCCATAAAAAGTTCAGCAGGCGTTTTTCCTCTGCTCTCCAGTTCCCTTTCAAACGTGAAATAATTGAGAAAAACAATGAAGCGATTCTCGTCTTCTACAGAGTACCTATATTCCTTGAGGGCGGTTTTTATCTCATCATCAAAATTCAGGGCAAATTTCTGAACAATCCCCATAAGTTTCATTCCATCTTTTTCATTTTTTGTCAGAGCGTTAAGAGACGCCTCAACCTTCTTCTTTAATTCTGTACGAAGTTTTTCCACTTCTCCCTTTCTCTTCTCCCAGCAATCATGACACACAAAGTATGCCCCGATACGGTGGCTGGTTGTCGGCTTGCCGCATATTCTGCATATTCCCATTTTACACCCTTCTTATCCCGATGGTTATTTTCTCCCCATCTATGTTCCATTCCTTCACCGTGTCTCCAGATGCTTCACCGAACACAAGTTTTTCGGAGCGGGTCTCCCCTTTTATATATTCTTCCCAGCCTTTCACCCTGCCACTGTCTATGTCAACTGAGGATATTATTCTGTCCTCCATCTCAAGATTCATATCTTTTCTCATTTCCTGTATTCTCCTTATTATTTCTCTTGAAAATCCCTCTGCAATGAGTTCAGGTGTCTGCTCTGTGCACAGCACTATGTAATCGTCTCCTGTACTGCCTATGGCAAAGCCTTCCTTTTCTTTTTCCTCAACAACATAGTCGTTTTCTTCCAGCACATATTCCTTCCCATTCACAACTATTTTTTTGTTCTCAATCTCTTCAGGAGAAAGTTTTTCAATGGCTGATGCAACCTTCCCGGCGTTCTCCTTGAATCTGGGACCCAGTGAGGAGTAGTTCGGTTTGACTATTTTCTCCACAAAAGGAGATACACTGTCAGAAAATTCTACCTCCTTGACATTTATCTCATCCTTCAGCAATTCTGCAATATCCGATATGTCCTCTCCGGTAACAACAATAACTTTGGAGAGAGGATATCTGACCTTTATTCCCTTCTTGGCACGCAGGGCACGGGCAACCTCGGTTATATCCCTTACCTTCTCCATTTTTACTTCAAGTTCTTCGTTTATCATGCTTTCATCGGGAACAGGATAATCGCAAAGATGAACACTCTCTCCTTCTCCGAGGCTGAGGTAAATTTTTTCTGATATGAAAGGAACAAATGGGGCAAGCAATTTTGACAGCGTGGAAAGAACTTCGCGTATTGTTGAATAGCCTGAGAGTTTGTCAGGCGTTTCTTCTTCCAGCCAGAATCTCTTTCTGGAGTTTCTTATGTACCAGTTGCTTATGTCTCTCACAACGAATTCCTCTATCTCTCTTGCTGCTTTGTGTATCTCAAAATTTTCTATCTTCTCCACCACGCTTTTTATTACATTATTCATTTTTGAGAGTATCCACTTATCCAGCAAACTCCTCTCCTCAAATGGCACCTTCTTTGTATGGTAGTCAAAATTATCAAGATTTGAATATGTTGAATAGAAGGAATATGTATTCCACAATGTCAGCAAAAATTTGCCCAGTGCATCTTTGACAACCTGCTCATAAAATCGCTTTGGAGACCAGGGGGCGGAGGTGGACAGCAGATACCACCTCATGGCATCTGCGCCTTCCCTGTTGAATATCTCGCTGGGCTCGATATAATTTCTTGCTTTTTTGGACATTTTCAGCCCTTCTTTATCAAGTATGTGCCCCAGTGAAAGCACTTCTTTGTAAGGCGTATCGTTAAAATTGAGAGTCGAAACAGCAAGCAGTGAGTAAAACCATCCTCTTGTCTGGTCTATTGCCTCACATATGAAATCTGCAGGGAAATTTTCTTTGAATTTGTCCTGGTTTTCAAACGGATAATGCCACTGTGCAAAAAATGCAGAGCCAGAGTCATACCACGCATCTATTACTTCCTCCTCTCTTTTCATCTTCCCGCCACATTTCGGGCATTTGACTTCCAGTTCGTCCACAAAAGGGCGGTGGAGGTCATATTCCTCAGGGAAATTTTCCGAAAGGCTTCTCAACTCATCAACACTTCCGACACATATCTCATTTCCACATTCCTTGCATTTCCATACTGGAAGAGGAGTGCCCCAGTATCTTTTCCTAGAAAGTGACCAGTCTCTCACATCTTTTATGAATTCGCCGAAACGACCATGTTTGAGATATTCCGGGTGCCACTTTATTTTTTCATTGTTTTCTACAAGTTGCTTCCTCAACTTTGACATCTTTATGAACCATGATTCTATTGCATAATACAGGAGGGGAGAATTGCAGCGCCAGCAGAACGGATACTGGTGTGTGTATTCCTGAACAGACATCAAAAGACCTCTGCTTTTCAGGTCTTCTATTATTTCCTTATCTGCGTCTTTTACGAACATACCTGCCCATTTATCTACTTCGGGAGGAAATGTTCCGTCCTTTCTTACAAGTTGGATAACGGGCAGGTCGTACTTCTGCCCTGCTTCATAGTCATCCTCCCCAAAGGCAGGTGCTATGTGGACTATTCCTGTTCCCTCGTCCATGGAAACAAAATCTGCACCAATCACATACCAGCATTCCTTTTCCGGTTTTGCATATGTGTAAAGGGGCTCATATTTCATACCTATGAGTTCCTCGCCTTTCCATCCATCAAGTATTTTGTATTCTTCATTTTTGAGTAAAGCATCTGCCCTTGTTTCAGACAGTATGAGTTTTTCCCCCATATATTCGATTTTAATGTACCACTCATCCGGATTCACAGCAAGTGCAGCATTTGATATGAGCGTCCATGGCGTCGTTGTCCAAGCAAGGAAGTACTCATCCTTATCTCTGACCTTGAATTTTACAAATATGGAAGGATCTGAAACTTCTTTATATCCCTGAGCCACTTCATGAGATGAGAGGGTGGTTCCGCATCTCGGGCAGTAAGGTGTGACTCTGTAGCCCCTTGCAAGCAGTCCGTTCTCCCACGCCTTCTTAAGCGACCACCATACAGATTCTATGTAATCGTTTTTGAGCGTTATGTAGGGATTGTCCATATCTATCCAGAAACCAACGCGTTTTGTCATTTCCTTCCATGCTTCCTCATACCTGAATACACTTTTCTTGCATTCCTCATTGAACTTTTTTATCCCGTATTCCTCTATTTCCTGCTTGTTTTTCAGTCCCAGGAGCTTCTCAACCTCTATTTCAACAGGCAAACCGTGGGTGTCCCATCCTGCCTTTCTCTCCACATAATAGCCATTCATTGTTTTATATCTCAGAATAACATCTTTGGCTGTTCTTGTGAGAACATGTCCTGGATGAGGCATGCCGTTGGCTGTAGGCGGACCCTCCAGGAATACGAATCTCCTGCCGTTCTTTCTCAATTCTAGTGATTTTTCAAATATTTTGTTTTCCTCCCAGAATCGGATTATCTCCTGTTCAATTTTTGGAGGGTCGTATTTCTCCTCTGCTTGCTGGTTGCTATCGCTCATTGGGGGTGATAAGGTGAAATAAGTTAAAATATTTTTGATAACAAAATCATGATATTACATACCTCGTTCACAAGTTTTAAATATGAAATATAAATAACAAATTAAAAGTCCAGAAATTTGGGAAAGAGTGAGGGAAAAATGAGGAGGAATAGGGGCAGAAGGGGTTGTTAAGCAGGAGTGTGGGATTTGAGGAGTTTGCAAAGAGAGTGGAAGAAATTTTGACATAGAATATCTAAAGTTTTATAAACAAAAACATCTTTCTTTATAGGCAAGGTGAGCTGATGGATAGAAAAGACAGAATTGTGGTTCTTGTTGGAGTTGCTATTCTTGTGATAGCCCTGATCGGAGTTATGTACCACGAAAAGGAGTATACTGGAGCCGAGCAAACTGTTGAGAAGTATGCATACAACGTTGATTGGGAAGAGAAAACCGTCACCCTGCGGGATGAAGGGCATGTGGCGAAGGGGGAAATCTCAAATTATACATATTCCATAGACCATGACGGGCTTACACATGTAAAGTTTGAGCTGGAATGGAATGATGATTTGGCACACGGATTCATATTGCCCTGGAACTGGTCGGATACTCTCGATATGAAAGTTTCGGCACCTGGCAATGTGAAATTCTCAGGCTCAAGTTCTGCAACCGGTTCAACCAGCCCTCTGGTTGTTGAGGCTACAATAGGAAGTGTTCCGAGTTCCATGCAGATAAATGCGAGCAACGAAACGGAGGTTCGCAAAATAATAGATTCTTACATAAGCAAGGACGGAAAGGGCTCCTGGGGCATTGACGTGGGCATACAGACAAAACCATTTTTCTTTGACAGGGGAAACGATTTCACAATATGTGTAAGTTATACTTATTACGAGCCGGTGATAACAAAGGTCAAGGTCAGTTAATTAACTTTTTCATATGCCATAATGGATGTTCCAAGGCAGAAGAAAGGTGCTGACATTTCCCTATCATTTTTTGGCAGCAAAAAGACATTCACAACTATGCCGGAAAAGCCGATTAACATTCCCGAAACAGATTCGTTCTCTCTCCCTTCAATTTTCTGAACACCTTTTAGGCCCATCGTGGTGATTCCTCCTTTGTTGATCCCTATCAACGTTATCGGCAATATAAACCTGACAGGAATGAGATGAGAAAAATACATCCATAGAGCACTGTATGCAAGCACAAGGATAATGCCGAGGGGCATCCACCCCAGCAGCAGAACAATCAAAAAAATTGCAAGCAGATCCATTGGGTAAGCAAAGAGAGCATCCCCGTATCCCACAACAAAGCACATCATATTTTTCAGCGTGAAATTTGTATCATTTAAACCGAGATTGCCGTAAGACGACATATCTCGACTGCCATAATCCCTTATCAAATCAAATATAACGTTGCCCCTGAAAACACCCTCTTTTTTCAGCGTGGAAGCAATTTTTAAAGCACGGTATGTATCTCCATTTTTTATTGCACCCTCAAGATTTTTCAATTCATTCATAATATTAGCCGCTCTCTCCCTGCTAACATTGATGGCACAC
>VBQP01000016.1 GCA_008297795.1 Thermoplasmata archaeon
TCTTTTGACCTGAGAGATGTTGACGGTGTAAATTACGTTACCTCAGTCAGAAGCCAGCAGGGCGGGACATGCTGGACTCACGGAACAATGGCTGCAATCGAGGGCAATTTGCTGATGACGGGCAACTGGGCTGCTGCAGGAGAAACAGGAGAGCCAAATCTGGCAGAATACCATCTCGACTGGTGGAACGGCTTCAATAGTTTCAACAACGACGATGACCCTGATGGTGGAGGGCTGCAGGTTCATGAGGGAGGAGATTACAGGGTTGCAGCAGCATATCTGTCAAGAGGAGAGGGCGCCGTCAGGGATGTTGACGGGCAGTCATACCATACGCCGCCTGTCAGGAGCAGTTCGAGTTACCATTACTATTATGTGAGAAATATAGAGTGGTACACTGCAGGAGATGATTTGAGCAATATCGATACCATAAAAGAGGCGATTATGAAATACGGGGTAATGGGGACATGCATGTGTTATGCAGGCGGATTCATAAACAATTTTATTCACTACCAGCCGCCCGACAGCGATGCTGAGCCGAATCATGCAATTGCAATTGTGGGCTGGGATGACAGCAAGAGGACGCAGGCGCCCCATCCGGGAGCATGGCTCTGCAAGAACAGCTGGGGCAGCGACTGGGGGGAGGACGGCTACTTCTGGATTTCATATTACGACAAATGGTGCGGAAAGCATCCGGAAATGGGCGCCGTATCTTTTCAGGACGTCGAGCCATTGAAGTATAAGCACATTTACTACCATGACTACCATGGATGGCGCGATACGTTGACAAACTGCAGCGAGGCGTTCAACAGATTTGTTGCAACTGAGAATGGCATGCTGAGTGCGGTGAGTTTTTTCACTGCTGCGGATAACGTGGAATACACTGTTGCAGTATACGACACCTTCAAATGGGGGGAATTGCAGGACATGCTTTCCACAAAATCAGGGTTGATAGAACATGAGGGCTTTCATACCATAGACCTTGACACACCTGTGAAACTTCATGAAGGCGATGATTTTTACATATATCTCAAACTCTCAGCAGGAGGGCAGCCATATGACCGCACGTCTGAAGTACCTGTGCTGCTCGGCGATGACCCGTTTTCAAAGGGTTATATGGGAAATGTTATAGTAAATTCATCTGCGAGTATGAGTGAGAGTTATTATCTGGAGAATTCAACATGGAAGGATTTGTACATGCTTGACAACTCTGCAAATTTCTGCATAAAGGGGCTTGTGCTTGCAGAGCCTGATTTGAAATGTGAAGGGAGCATAAACTGGGCTGATGTGCGCCCTGGTTCAACCATCACTGCCAGTTTCACTGTGAAGAATGACGGTGAGTCTTTATCGTGGCTGGAGTGGGAAATCGCAGATTATCCCGACTGGGGAACATGGGAATTTTCTCCTTCAGAGGGAAAATATCTGGGTAAAGGAGATTCCATTACTGTAAATGTGTCTGTTGTGGCGCCGGACGAGAAAGACCAGGAATTCAGCGGCGAAATAAAGGTTGTGAATAAAGATAACAGCAGCGATTTTGAGACCATAAAAGTGAGCCTTTCAACTCCTTTGAAAAACTCAATCTCACATTTTACATTTGCAGGGCTGTTGAAGATAATTCTTTCCCACTTCCCTGAGCCAGAGCGGGAGATACTGAGGAATCTGCTTGAGAGGCAGTTTATAAAACAAACTTTTTAATATCATCGCTGCTTAAAACGCAATGGATTACCGGCTGTTCGAGCATACAGCAGATATAGGCGTTGAAGCATATGGCTCTACCATTGAGGAGGCATTCGAGAATGCGGCAAAGGGCATGTTTTCCATAATCACAAACGGCAGCAGGATAGAGCCAAAGGAAAAGCGAGTGATAAACCTCGCAATCGACTCAGATGAAGAGCAAGTCCTGGTTGACTGGCTATCTGAACTCCTTTACATAAATGATGTTGAGGGGCTCGTATTCGGTGATTTTAAGGTCAGCATAGGTAAGGAATTTACTGGTGAGGCTTGGGGCGAGAAATATGATCGTGAAAAGCACGGATATGGAACTGAAATAAAGGCTGTGACATACCACATGCTCCAAATCAAAAGAAATAAAAAAGGTTTTAAGATAAGAGTGCTGTTCGATATATAGGGTGATTGGTTCACAGTAAACAAAAAAGAGGAAGAATATGTGGGAAGGACCTTTGGAGAAAGTGGGGGAATACAGGTACGAGATACCCCGCACATATAAGGGAAAGAACGGAAACCTGAACATGCGTACATCTGGCAGGGTGTATGTCAGCGATGACATGATAGATTCAATAAGAAAAGACGACGCTCTCGAGCAGGTGGCAAATGTTACCACGCTGCCTGGCATCGTGGGCAGGTCAATGGCTATGCCGGAAATACACTGGGGATACGGCTTTCCGATAGGGGGTGTTGCTGCCACATCTGCAGATGACGGCGTAATATCGCCTGGCGGTGTGGGTTTTGATATAAATTGCGGAGTCCGCCTTGTGAGGACCAATCTGCATATAGATGACCTCGACAGGGAAAAAATAAGGACTCTTGTGGATGAGATGTTCAAAAATGTGCCCTCGGGAGTTGGAAGCAAGGCAAAGGTGAGGCTGAGCAGGAACGAACTTGACAGGGTTATAGAGATGGGGGCAAAATGGGCTGTGGAGAACGGCTACGGATGGGAGAGAGACCTGGAAGTGCTGGAGGAGAACGGTCACATGGAAACAGATATCTCCACAATTTCGGAAAAGGCGAAGGAAAGGGGTAAATCGCAGGTCGGCTCCCTAGGTGCGGGAAATCACTTTCTCGAGATACAGAAGGTGGCAGATATATTTGACGAGGAAGTGGCGAGGGTTTACGGAATTGAGAAGAATCAGGTTGTTGTTCTGATACATACGGGCTCGCGAGGTTTCGGTCATCAGGTGTGCACAGACCATCTCAGGGTTCTAGAAAATGCGGTCAGGAAGTACGGAATAAGACTGCCGGACAGACAGCTTGCATGTGCTCCCGTTCACAGCAATGAGGGTCAGGCATATCTCAAAGCAATGGCAGGTGCAGCAAACTTTGCATGGTGTAACCGCCAGATGATAGTGCACTGGGTCAGGCAGTCATTTGAGAACGTGCTGGGCGAAGATGCAGAGGACATGGGCATGGAAATTGTTTATGATGTATGTCATAATGTGGCAAAACTCGAGGAGCATGAAGTTGACGGAAAGAAAATGAAAGTTTATGTTCACAGAAAGGGCGCAACACGGGCATTTGGACCGGGGAAGAGAGAAGTGCCTTTGAAATACAGGGAGGTGGGGCAGCCGGTCATAATCCCTGGAGACATGGGCACGGAGAGTTATCTGCTGAAGGGGACAAAACAGTCAGAAGAAACATTTGGCTCAACATGCCACGGCGCGGGCAGGGTGCTGTCAAGAACTGCAGCCAAGAAAAAGTGGAGGGGGGAGGAGATAGGCAGGAACCTTGAAAATAAGGGGATATATGCTCATCCTGCAAGCTGGAGCGTTATGGCTGAGGAGAGTCCCGATGCATATAAGGACGTCAGCAAGGTTGTTTCAGTAACTCATGGCGCAGGAATATCCCTCAAAGTTGCGCGCATGGTACCGCTGGGAGTCGTTAAAGGTTGAGGTAAAAATGGATTATGCGAATGCAGCCATGTACATACTCATATGCGTTGTTTTTTCTCTTATTTCAATAAAATACAGGTTGCTGAACTTTAACGGCACAATTGCTGCAGCAGTTATAGGCATAATCATACTGTTTTCCACAGGCATAGAATGGTTTGTTCTCCTGCTAATTTTCCTTGTTCTTGGGATTCTTTCAACCAAATTCAGATACGGGTATAAGGAAAGGAAGGGGCTGCATGAGAGGGGAAATGGAATGAGGAAGGCGGCAAATGTGATAGCCAACGGGCTTGTGCCTGCAGCCATCTCTTTATTTGCTCTCATATTTTCCCCTGAAAAAATGATTGTCCCTTTCACTGTGGCTATAGCTGTTGCAACCTCTGATACATTTGCCTCAGAAATAGGAGTTATTTCAGATAAAGTCTATATGATAACGAATCTCAAAAAGACAGAGGCTGGCACAAATGGGGGGGTTTCATGGCTTGGTGAGGGCGCATCTCTTCTCGGCGCTGCAATAATCTCATTTTCGGCATTTATGCTCGTGGGCATGGAACCAAAATGGGTTGCTTTCTCAATATTGATGGGATTTTTGGGGTGCCAGATCGACTCGCTTCTGGGGGCAACCCTGCAGGGGGGTGTAAAGGCAAGGGAGGAGCAACTTCCATCAGATGCGGTTCTGACAAACAGCGATGTCAACCTTCTTTCGATTTCAATTGCAGCCCTTATTTCCTTCATCTTTGCAGTCTTGCTGTTCTGACAAGCGTAACTTCATAAACGACAGCCCTTTTTTTGTGGAAGGAAAACGTCCTCTTTATTGGAAAGTCATAATCTCTGGAATATGTTATTTCTCCTCCGAGGGAAGATGCAAGAATTTTTATGAACGGAATCGTGCTTTTTAGATGGAGGGAGTAAACAACAGGTGCAAACTCAAGCCCTTTCTTCAGGAATGCCCTGTCTGCATTTCTATTGCCCATCTGCGAGCCAAAGGGAGGATTCATTATTGCAACGTCCCCATTCACTTCCATGCTTTCAATATCTCCCTCCACAAATGATATGTTTTTCAGGGAAAATCTCTCTGCCTCCCTCCTGGCTATTTTTATGGCTGAATCATCTATATCAATGCCTATCACTTCCCTTGCTCCAAGGAGGGCAGACCCTATAGCAAATATGCCTGTTCCGCAGCCAAGGTCAATAACCTTTTTCCGATATATGTCTTCGTATGCATTGAAGAGTATGTCTGCTGCTATTTCTGCAGGCGTGCTGTATTGCTCCAGGCTGGGGGAGGGGGATTCAATGGGGGGGATTTTTTGCAGCGCAATCTCCAGTTCCTTCTTCTTCATACCTGCAATATCTGCTCCATCACTTTAAATATTGCTCTTCTCTTATCATTCCATGGAATTCGGTGTTGTTATATGTCCTAGATGCAGGATGGCAAGGGCCGTTAAACTGGGGCAGAAAACGACAACATGCACGAGATGCGGCAAAAAATTTGAGGTCAAAGGCAGAGTGGTATACAGGGCGGGAGACGCCAGGGAGGCAGCCGCCGCCGTGGCGGAAGTAAACAAAAAACTGATGGAAAAATGACCCAAAAAGTTATTTATCAAAATGTATTGCCAAAATGTGAAGAAATTAGCCATTGCATTCGTTGTGGGGGCATTGCTTCTCCTGTCGTCGGGCAGTTATGCAGCGCCAGGAAGCAATGTAAAAATTGAGCGAGAGGAGATAAGCATATCTGGCGGTGAGGTAACGGAAAAAATATTTTTTGCAAGCACTCTTGGCTCTTACAATGGCACCATAAATATATGGGCGCCCTCTGACTGCAAAATAGAGTGCAGGGGAAGCAGTATCGATGGGAATGCACATGATGGCATGGTCGATATAAATCTCGGGGCAAATGGGCTGGAGATACCTTCCAGGGGCACGCTTCTGTTAAATATCACTTATACCCTGAAAAATAACTTTGAGTACACAATTCTTTACCCCACAGACTTGATGGAAATAACCATAAAGGCGGCAGATTACCCGAGGGGGAATATTCCGCTGAAGTACGGGGGAAATAGCATTTACACCTCAAATTTGACTGCACTGGAGAAAGACACACAAATATGGATTGAGTTCATAGAGCAGCAGTCATCTGAAAATGCGAGCAGCATTTATATTATGGCGGGGGTAGTTGCAATCTTTCTTGCTGTCATACTTATTGCGTTTGCAGTAAGGAGGAGGGGGGAGGAGGGGATACTTGCAAAGGAATCCACAGAAGCACTGGAACTCAGGAAGAGATTGCTGACAGATGCACTGAAAACCCTGGAGATAGAGCACGAGAAGAAAAAAATACCCGATGCATATTACCGCTCCATAAAAGATTACTTCAAGAAAGAAGCAATAAAGGTTTTGAGGGAGATAGACAGAAGGAGGTGATCATTTCTCTCCGAACACTGCATAAGGAATCTCAATGCATTTCTCATTCGAAACACGGAAAGTTTTTAGTTCAAGATTTATGGGATCAACAACAATTGAAACATGGAATTCTCTGTTGAACATCCTCCTCTGGGTTTCCATATCAATGGATGACATAAAACTTGTGTATCCCGGATGAGAATGATACCATCCTATAAGCACATAGTCATATTCTATTTCATCCAGTTTGTCAAAAAGATTTTCAAATGCATCTCTTCGAAATTTTACAGACACTGCAGTTGATTCCAGTTCTCCGGTAACCGTTTCATGGACGACCTCATACCCCTTCTTTTTCCATCTGTAAAGGTTGCCGACAAGAAAGCCAAGGGCTTCAAGTCCTTTCTCTGCCATAAGTGAGCAATGCATTATTATGTCATCGATTGCAGCCATTTCAATGTACAAATTCAGTTCTTTATCATGGAAAGTTTTTACCTCTCTTTCATCCGAAGGCATTTTGTTCTCTATCTTTCCGGTTCCTAATTTCTCCATTCTCCACGACATGAAATTTTGCATGGAGGAAGTGCTGCTCTTTCCGGGGATATATCTGAATAATATGCTTTCAGGCGGCTTCCTTTCCTCACGATTTTTTACCTTTTCTCCTGTTATTTTTATCGTCATTTTCATCTCCAATTACTACAGGTTTCCTGTGACTTTCCTTTGGCACGTCTGCCAGCGGGGGGTTGTAAGGATGCCTGTTAAAATATTCTGCTGCCTTTGTGCAGGTGTCGTTATCATACGGATTATCAGGGTTGGGATTCAGGAGAAGAGATTCTATGCCTCTTATGAACGCAGGTAGTGTGGAGCGGAAACTCCACTCATCGAGAAGTTTTGTACATATATATCCTCCATCTGAAGGGGGCATTATGTTCGGATGGAAAATTTTGCTCCTCCACCTGACTATGGGCGTCTGGAATGGATAGTCCTCTGTTATCGTTATCCTGAGTTTGTGGGTGTACCTTGTTCCAACTCTATCTCCTTTCAGCACTGGGCCCGGGGTATTTACCAGGGTTACCATTATGGTTACGGGAAATTCTCTGAAATCCGGGTCTGATATGGAGAAGTAATGTTTGAAGCTCCTCCTGCATTCTCTTATCTCATTTTTCAATCTGGATACAAGCAGGTCTCTTGGCAGGGGCAATTGCATCACCACATGCCGCCTTCGGGGTCAGGAATCAGTTCCACAATATCTCCTTCCTGCAGCCTTGCCTCGCCTATGGTTGTTTGCCCTCCGAGCACTTTCTTTCCGAATCTTACGACATATGCTCCCGGGTCTTTGTTCCAGTAATTTGCAGCACTTTCTATGACCTCCTCCACGGTGTTGTCCATTTCCACATCCATGCTGATTTTACTTCCTGTTTCAGCATCTTTTACGGAAATTTTCATGAATCCTCACCCGCATCAAAATTATTACTGTATTTAAATAATTATCTATCAAAATGGTGTGGGCATGCAGGATTTATATCCAGTTCCATGACCTCAGAGAAATTTCTGTTCCCGTCATAATAAAAAATATTTTTTATGGTATTATCCCATCTTTCATGCACCACTTTCAATGCTTCCTGTACCTGGACTGCAGATACTATGCTTGTCGTGTTGATATCTGCTGCTATCTTTGGCTCGAAAAATGATATGTTGCTTCCTGTACAGCTGTACCTCATGCTCCTTATTTTGTTATGGGTGGCATTCATCCCGCATTCGAGGCAACTTGTTTCAGGAGGAATGATAACCTGGACTTTCCCTATAAGCCCGTGGGTTGCGCCGTCGATATAGGGAACTCTGTTATAATAGGAGTGAGCATTTACATGCAACCTTGCAATTATGTTGTCCAGGCACCCCATCACAATGTCATGAGACGGAATGAAATCATCGGGCAGGTTTTCTATTCTTTCCACAATCGCCTTTATATTTACAGAACTGTCAATATTTCTCAATTTTTCCGCCACCACCTCTGCTTTGTATCTTCTCTTCCTTGCATCCTCTTCAGAAAAGAATATGCACCTGTTCAGATTTGACATGACCACATAATCCATATCCACAAGAGTTATATTCCTGAAGCCGGAGAGCACAAGGTCCTTGCACACCTCATTTCCAAGAGCGCCTGCGCCCACGACAAGCACTCTGGTTTCCCTCACCTTTTCAATATCAAACCAGCCGAGTCGTTTCGAGCGGTCGAATCTGTCATTGTCGATATCTCCTGCTTTTATTACCTCCATGCTCGTATATCGAAAAAATTCTTTAATTTTTATGCGATTTTCGGCAATTTTGAAAAATCCATTACGCCTGAAGCACATCATTTATAATCCTTTTTACCATATCTTTACGCTTCTAAAGAACATGCTAACACATCTCCCACAACATTTATTTAATCCAGCCATATTCATTTTAGAAGGGGGAAAAAATGAACAACGACATATTTCAGGGTTTACTCAAATCAAGCAATATATTTAAAAACAAAGAAGTTTTACGTCCATCATACGTGCCTGATATATTGCCACATAGAGAGAAAAATATAGAAGAACTGGCTTCCATACTTGTTCCTGCTCTGAAAGGAGAAACACCGTCAAATGTTTTCATATACGGGAAGACAGGCACCGGAAAAACAGCTGTGACAAGATATGTTGGCAAGCAACTTTCTCTGAAGGGTTCCGAACTCAACAGAACAACATACTTCATATATATAAACTGCGAGATAGTGGATACCCAGTACAGGGTTCTGCAGAACATAGCGAACCATTTTATGGGGGATTGGGGAGACCGAATCCCTTTCACAGGCTGGCCCACGGACGAGGTCTATTCAAAACTCGTGGAGAGAATAGACAATACGGGAGGGGTTGTGGTAATTGTTCTTGACGAGGTAGATAAACTGAAAGGAGATGAGGTGCTTTACAATCTTTCTCGAATGAACAACGACCTGGAGAAAGCAAGAACCTCTCTTATAGGCATATCAAACGATCTGAAATTTACCGAATTCCTTGACCCGAGGGTGAAGTCATCTCTGGGGGAGGAGAACATGATATTTTCGCCCTATAGTGCAGACCAACTTGAGGACATACTTGGAGAGAGGGCGAAGCAGGCGTTTAAAGATAATGCAGTGGGCAATTCCGTAATCCCGCTCTGCTCTGCGCTTGCAGCCCAGGAGCACGGGGACGCACGCCGCGCTCTCGACCTGCTCAGGGTTTCTGCAGAAATAGCAGACCGCATGGGAAGCAACGTGATAATGGAAAAGCATGTGAGGATGGCAGTCAACAAAATAGAGACCGACAGAGTGAAGGAGGTTATACATACGCTGCCCGCCCAGTCAAAGATGGTCCTGAAGGCTGCTGTCATAGGAAATCAGATATTTGACACTCCTCCGAATACAGGGGACATATACAATGTTTACAAGCAATTGTGCATGAGAACAGGAATGGACATACTGACACAGAGAAGAATTGCCGATTTGATATCGGAGCTCGATATGCTGGGCATAATAACCGCCAGAATAATTTCGAAGGGCAGGTATGGGCGCACGAAAGAGATACAGGTTGCAACACCGATAGAAAAGATAGAGGAAATACTTGCAGAAGACGATATTATCCCGAGAATTCCCGACATAAGGGAATTGAAACTCAAAATACAGTCAAGACTTCTTTAATCTTCTTCCTTCCTTCTTTTGTAGTAATCATAAGCATCAAGTGAGATTGGTATTGCAGATATCGCAAGCAGTGAAAGCCCCAGGCACACCCATATATCTTTTGGCGCCACGGCATTCCCCACCTTGACCCATCCCTCCTCTGCGTTGACCCCCTGGTTGCCATATATCATCAGTTTTATCATTCCAAACCATGGCAATTCTCCTCTTGCCTTGCCTATTATCCATTCGGGCTTTACAGGCTGGGCGCATATGCCACCGCTGGAGTACTGGTCCGGCAGTTCGTTGTTATCTCCCTTTGTGATAAATCCGCTGTTGGTGGGTTTGTAGTCGAATAAATGGAGTTCCGATATGGATATGGTGGATGCATTCTCTATTCCGTATTCCTTTACAGTATACTTTCCCCCCCTGTATTCAACCCAGCATATTGCACGGTGAATTATGGGCGTTCTTTCTTTGTTGCCCATTGGATAATATATTATGACATCTCCGTAATCGCCATATGTCCTGTGATGGGTCATGGGATTATTTCTTGCACCTCTGGTTATCACATCATCTCTGCCAGAAATTTTTTTAACAAGAATGAGGTCGCCGGGGTCTATTGTCCCTATCTTGCCGTATGGAGCATCGGCATGCATCATTGAGCCGGAGGTGACCACAACCATAGGTGTATTCGGAAATTGCCCTGTGTATGCCCACAGTGCGGCAAGAAGTATGCCAACTATAGCCACTGCAGCAAGCACATCTCTTATCGTGAGAAGCACTTTTTCATTGATTTCCAGATTCATTCCCGCAACACGAATTGTCTCACCTTTATATTACTTTCTTTTAATATCTCAATTGATAATTCGTCAGGATACATCTCCCCATAAACAATCTCTTCGAGTTCTGCGTTCACAAGCATTTTCGCACATACGCTGCAGGGAAAGTGGGTTGTGTATATCGTTCCTCCCTTTATTGAAGTGCCGAACACCGCTGCCTGTATTATGGCATTTTGCTCTGCATGCAAGCCCCTGCACAATTCATGGCGCTCTCCCCTTGGAATGTTCAACTCTTCTCTTATGCAGCCTGTTTCGTCACAGTGCTTCTGCCCTTTTGGCGGTCCGTTATATCCTGTTGACAGAATGTGATTGTCCTTTACTATGACTGCCCCGACCTGCCTGCGGAGGCATGTGGAGCGTGTTGCAACGATTTTTGCAATTTTCATAAAATATTCATCATATGTGGGTCTGATTATTTTCTCCGCAGGATTCATTTAATCGCCAGTAATACGCACTGTTTTTAAAATATATGTCGAAATGTTTATATAGTATGAGTGGTATATATTGAAAGCAAATTGAAAGCAAAATGATGATAAAATGAGAAGGTGTCAGAATTGCGGTACCGAAATGGTATACCATGCGTATGGCAATAAAGTGTACTGGATATGCCCCAACTGCGGCAAGGAGATGGTAACCCCGAAAAGCGCAGAAATAATAATGGGAACAATATCAGAATAGGTAAAATTTGCAGGGGAAGAAGGGGATGGAGCCCGGGCGGGGCAATAAGGCAAGGCAGTGTATATTATCCTCATTCTAATTTCAGGGCGCATCGGTCATATGGCATCAGTCATATTTTTTGAAAAGGAATCAAATCTCAGTCAATCCATTGAAATCCCATAAACTTTTTCCGGATTCTCTATATGTATTTTGTAAACATCTTCCTCGCTCATAATCCCTTCATCCATAAATTTCTTCACCCTTTTCGGCACAGTCTTCAATCCGAGAACGGCGCCGGGGCGGCGGGGGTCATCAATATAATCTGTTTCCATGAAAAATCTTGTTCCTTTTTTTATTGCCTCTCTGATTGCCTTTTCTGTTGCCAGCACGGATGGAAATATGCCATGGTTTTCTTCCTCAGTTACCAGGGGCGGTGAGAAATGCTTCACAACCCTGCTTCTATTCAGTCCTGCTCTGTCTGCCATCTCTGCTATCTCCTCAAAACCATCGCTTCCCATGCTCTCCGTGTGAAGCACAACAGCCACTCCTGCCTCCTTTGCAAGTTTCATTCCATATGCCATAATTTCATTGCTGTCATCCCATGCCTGTTTATCCACTTCAAAATGAGGGCGGCCTATTTCTCCGATTGCTATCGCTTTGCCTTCATTGCATAAATGCTGCGCTTCTTCCATCCCTTTGAACATGAGTTCTTTTGCTTTTTCCCTGCCGAATTTTTTGGTCAACGCAATATAATCTACGGGATACGGGCCGACTGTGACAAAAACTTTTACGCCTGTGGTATTGCTCACCTCATCAGCCATTTCAAGCGTTTTCATGTAAGAGGGCATATAACTTCTGTTTTCAATCACTTCTCCTACCATGGGCATGTGGCACAGTATGAGGTGAGTTCCCCCTGCCTTTTTGAATTCCTTTACTGCTTCGATATATCTTCCGTCACGGCGGAGATGCATGTGGTTGTCGAGGATGATCATGATTGAATAATAAAATTGCAAATATATAATGTGGGGCACACACTCATTTAAAAGCCCGTTTGACAATAGAAATAAATAATGCTATTCCTTCAAAAATTGAATGAGGAGGATTGTAGCAGTAATTTCAGTAGTCGCTCTTCTTTCCCTCATGACATACAGTTACATTGAGCATGATAAAAAGGACCCTGACATGGACTATATCCTAACAAACCCTGAAAAGTTTGAGGGAAAAGAGATAGATTTCTGCGGGAGGGCGGAGGAAATAGAGCCTTCCTTCATAAAATTGAGGTTAATGGAAGCACCTTACACCTGCATAAACGTGACGGGAGTTCATTCCGGCATAAAGAAAGGAGACGTGGTGGAAGTGCTCGGAACGCTGAAGGGCGTAGATGAGGTAAAAGCCGAGAAAGTTTTTGTCATCAAAAAACTGGAATACAGTCTGATTTTTATTCGCTCTCTTCCAGCCATTCCCTTTGTTTTGTACCTGTTTTTTAAAAAATGGAGATTTAACTTCAAAAAGTTCATGTTTGAGGAGGTTGAAAATGCCTGACTGGACAACGCATGTCATAGCAGGGTGGATTACTGGAAAAGCAACAAAAAGCGACGTTTCTTTAGTTGTTGCAGGTTCTCTGCTGCCCGATATTTTCAAAATCCAGATGCTTTTCGATGCGCTGCAAATAAACACCCATGGCTTTTTTGACCCTCTCCATACTCCCTGCGGCACTTTACTCATTGCATTGATGCTTTCATTACTTTTTAAAATGGCAGGCAGGGCATTCATTTTTTTAATGATGGGCGCATCAACGCATTATCTCCTTGATTTCTTTCTGATGCACGCTGCAGGAGGAATGAAGATGCTTTTTCCATTCAGCTGGAAGGAATACCAGATTCATATAATCTCATCTGGCAACTACTGGGTGACAGTATCTGCCCTCATAATTGGAGCAATTTTTTATTTTTACCTCACAGCAATTTGTCAGAAACATTTAAAATAAGGTAGCACATAATAAAGACGGTAAACATGGAAAGAGCAAGAATCGTAAGCATAATTGTTATTGCATTGTTTGTTGTGAATGCGTTTGGCATGGCAGAGACGAATGCAGGTGACAATGAAAAAGTTAAATCTGTAGCATTTCATTTCTCCAGACCCGACGTTGAAAAGAGTGGAAATTATTATGATATAACAATAAAAGGCACAGATTCCTACCTCGTATCTGCAGGCAAGCCTGTTTTGCCTGTCCGCTCGGCTTCCTTCACATTCCCTCTTGGAACAAAAATAGCAGACGTGGAGTGCAAGGTTTTTGGCGTGCAGACAATAGGGATAGACAAAAAAATTGAGCCTGCACCGCAGCCGGCAAAACTTGGGGGACCTGCAAAAAATGCCGTGGAAGATGAAAAAATATATGGAAGTTCAGA
>VBQP01000063.1 GCA_008297795.1 Thermoplasmata archaeon
ATGAAATGAAAATCAAAATTATTCCGAGCATCATGAGCAAGCCGTTGCCGTAAATGAAGGGGAATATGATGAAAATGCCCGCTTTTCCTTCCCCGAGTGCAATCCCTGCGGCAATGCATACAATGCCAATTGCAAACAAAATTGCGGCTGTCTTACTTACCATATCTTCTCTGCCTCCTCTGATACGAACGTATGACTTCAAGAAAATCTGTCTTTTTCAGGGCGGGCCAGTAAACATCTGAGAAATAGAATTCCGAATATGCAAGTTGCCACAGCAGAAAATTCGATATCCTTTCCTCACCTGAGGTTCGGAGTATAAGGTCTGGGTCAGGCGTTTCAGAGGTATATAGGTATGAGGAAATCATTTCCTTATTTATGTCTTCAGGCTTCACTCTGCCCTCCTTCACATCCTGTGCTATCTTCCTCACAGCATCAACGATTTCCTCCCTCCCGCCGTAACCTATTGCTATATTAAAATAATGCTTCTTGTAATGCTTTGTCATTTCCATGGCTTTTCTGGCTGCTTCTACAACCCTTTCCGGCAGTTTTTCAATCTGGCCTATGACTCTTATTCTGACTTCATTCTCGTGCGTGCGTTTGTCCTCTGCAAGTTTATTCAAATCTTTCTCGAATAAATCCATGAGATGTTCGACCTCCTCCCTGGGCCTTTTGAAGTTGTCAGTCGAGAACGCAAATACTGTCAGCCCTTCTATGCCTATTTCATGGCACCATTTCACAACCTCCTCCAGTTTATCTCCTCCGATTTTATGTCCCTCCCTGATATCCATTCCCTGATAAAGTGCATACCTTCGATTTCCATCCATTATGATTGCAAGATGGCGCGGAATGTCATACTGCTTTATCTCCTCTATCATCTTTTTTGCCTTTATGCGCTCCATCTCCTCCTGCACAATTTTGAATATTTTGTTATTTTTAAGTTGGCGAATCACGCTTCTGGCGAATGCCGTCTCTATTGCCTTATTCTCAAGTTCTCTGACCTTCTGCCCCACATAACTTTTTTTCATTACATTTTTTGTAAAATACGGTGTTATAAATAGTTGCTGTTAATTTAAATATAAGAAGTGTTTACCATTATGAAAGTCGTCATTGCACTCGGCGGAAATGCTCTCATAAAACGGGGTCAGAAAGGCACGAGCGAGGAGCAATTCGAAACAACAATGAAGTCTGTCCGGGACATTGTCAGGATGATAAAGGAAGGATGGGATGTTGTCATCACTCATGGAAACGGGCCCCAGGTCGGTTCTATTTTGCTCCAGCAGGATGTTGCAAAGGGTGCAGTCCCTCCGATGCCTCTCGATGTCTGTGTTGCACAATCACAGGGACAGATAGGATACATGATACAGCAGTGCATGCTAAACTCTCTCGAAACAAGCAATATAAAAAGAAATGTTGCTTCAGTCATAACCCAGGTAATTGTGGATGAAAAAGACCCTGCATTCGAGAACCCGACAAAACCAGTTGGTCCTGTTTACAGATACGACGAGGCATTACTGAGGTTGAAAGAAGGATATATATTGACGCAGCAGAGAGGCGGCTGGCGCATTGTCGTTCCGTCTCCTGATCCGATATCAATCGTGGAGGCAGAAGCAATAAAAAAATTGATTGACGACAATGTCATTGTAATCGCGGCAGGCGGAGGAGGTATCCCTGTTGTAAAAGGTAAAAAGGGCATGAAAATTGAGGGAAGGGAGGCTGTGATTGACAAAGACCTGGCATCCGAACGACTTGCAACAGAGATAGGCGCGGATGTTCTTCTCATACTGACAGACGTGGATGCAGTTTATCTCGATTACGGCTCCGAGAATGAGAGAAAACTTGGCGAAGTCACTCTTAAGGAGGTTGAAAAATACTACAGAGAGGGGCAGTTTCCCCCCGGCTCGATGGGTCCCAAAATTCTTGCTGCAATACGTTTTCTCCACAACGGCGGGAAGATGGCGATTATCTCATCAATTGGAAATGCATGGAATGCAATAAACGGGAAGGCAGGTACACGTATCGTGAAATAAAATTCACAGATAACCACCTATTTCTTCCTTTCTAACTTCTTTCTGCTCTCCTGTTTTCATATCCTTTACAACGACCATCCCCTTCTCCCACTCATCAGGTCCCATTATCACCGCTTTCTTCGCTCTTATACGGTCAGCATACTGCAACGATTTCTGCATGCTGCGGCGCATCAAATCCATCTCAACCTTGAGTCCTTTCATCCTCAATTCTGTTGCAAGCAAAACTGCCTCTTTCCTCATCTCATCGCCTATGGGGTGGATATAGACGAGTTCCTCGGGCAGGGGGAATTCATATCCTTCTTTTTCAAGTGCCAGAACTATGCGGTCAAATCCGAGAGCGAAGCCTGCAGTGGCGGTCTCATCTCCTCCGAGCAAAGGCAGAAGAGTGTACTCGCCCCCTCCGCACAACTGCTTCTCCGCCCCCAATGAAGGAGCATCTATCTCAAAAACTATGCCCCTGTAGTAGTCAAGCCCTCTTGCTATGGAAGTGTCGAGAGTATATGGCACACCGAATGAAGAAAGCCATTCAAGCACGCTTTCTATTCTGCCTGCTTCTCCGCCAAAAAATTTTTTGAGTGAGTCCAGTTCTCTGCAATTCAGGAACTCCATGAATTCTTCTGCCCCTTCTTTCTCTCCTATAAGTTCGGAAACACCATCATAGTCTGATTTGTCTATCAATCGCATTATTTCAGAGTTCTCCACACCAAGTTTTTTTATGAAAGAGCGGAGCAGTTCAAGGTCTCCAACACGAAGTTTCACATTCTTCAAACCAGTGCCTTCAAGAACATGATATGCAGTTGCTATGAGTTCCGCAATTGCTTCAGGCTTGTCAGTACCTATGAGTTCGCATCCCATCTGCCAGAATTCCCTGTACCTGCCCTTCTGCGGGCGGTCATAGCGGAAACAGTTGCCAAAATAATAAACCTTCAGGGGTTTGGGACTCATGCGCATCTTTTCCATGTAGAATCTCATTGTGGGTGCGGTCAATTCGGGGCGGAGGGCAAGCATTCTTCCGGACTTGTCATGAAAGGAGTAAGTTTCTTCTATCACTCCCTCTCCTGACTTCATTGTGAAAAGTTCCATGTGCTCCATTGTCGGAGTTGCTATCTCCCTGTATCCATAACTTTCGAAAATCTCCCTCATTTTTTTCTCCACTGCCCTTCTCCTTTCCATTTCCTCAGGTGTGAAGTCCCTCGTCCCTCTTGGCTTGCTTACTGCAACCATGCTCCTTTAGCCAGAATGCATTTATTATTGTTACTATCCCAAATTTTTTATTTGGGTTACAAATACACCCCTATGAAACTGAAGCAACTGGCATATGCATTAATCGGCATTGCATTGCCCTGGATAATCCTGATCGGTAGTGCTCTGGGACATGTTTACAACATATGGGCGTATGTCGGCTCAATAACGTGGTTCCTGACGTCTGTCTCAATCATGCTGCTCGCCCTTTACGAATAATATTCGAGAAAAGTTTTATAAAGAAAAATTGCTTAATGTAGTTAGATAACATGGCAATTATAGGGGGAATATTTGATAGAACACGCAGGAGGGATGGCGAATACATAGACCTCGCAGAGCAGGTCATGGAGGCAGAGGGAGAAGAAGCGATGATGCATATTAAGGTAGCCGAATTGCAGAACTATGAAGACATGAGAGAATTCACAGATTACGTTTACAAGGGGGACATACTCATACTCGACACAGCCCCGATATCATCAGATGACCTTGAACTTGAGAGAATCACCAATGAACTTAAAAGAGTGGTGAGCGACATTGGCGGGGATATTGCAGGGCTGGGAAGAAACCTGCTCATAGTCACGCCTGCTGGAATAAAAATTGACAGGAGGAAAATAAGGGGTTCCTTCTAACCTTTTATAAATCCTTCAATTTCTATTAAATCCAGCCATTCTTCCCTGCATTCACATTTTAAATTTTTGAAGGCATCTTTCTCATGATGAAGGGTGAAATCCTCAACTGCTTTTAGAAATGCACTGTCGCATTTTCTGCAGTTGTGCGCCCCCCTCCTGCTCCCGCCCGCCACCACATCGCATTTTATCTGCCCATCGAAAAATTCTGCTACCCCCTCTAAAATTTCTGCAACGCTCCAGAGCCAGGGAGGGCGGTAGAGTTTCCTGTTCCAGAGATATTCAACGAGAGTGTTGGCATGTATCGCCACAGGGTTGAATGAGAGTGTGTCTGAAATGTCCGAAACTTTTCTGGCTGAATGAAGTGCATCTTTTATTGCCTCTGCCTCTGTCAAAAAGGGAGGTTTTACAAGTATGTACGTCTTCAATTCCATGTTTCTGTCAATAACACCTTTGGCTGCATCCCTCCACTGTGAAAATGTGAAGCCTTTGTTTATTGAATGTTTCAGAACTCTGTCATTTGCAGACTCGAGACCCATTGCCACTTCAAGAGTTTTGTTTTTCACAACTTCGCTTATTTTATCCAGATTGTTTATGAATTCGGGTCTTGATTCTATTATAACCCGTTCAGCATTTTCAAAAAACTTTTCGAGAATTTTCTTTTGCATTGCAGCAGGCACTTCCCTCTCATCAAGAAAACTTCCTGATGTGAATATTTTAACTATCTTCTCTCCCTGGTATCTCTGGAGCGCTATCTCCACCTGTCTCTTTATGTCCTCCTCCTTTATATCCGGGATGCTATCATTGAAATACCCGCACATAGTGCAGCCAGAATGATGAGCCCAGAAGCACCCCCTTGTTTTCAGAATAAATACGAATGCTTTTGTGAGTTTTCCCTCAAGTAGGTCATCTTCAGACCATGTCCTTGGCTCGATGTCTTTGACAGTTCTTTTCCTTTTCCTGAGTTCTCTGCAGAATGCCTGCAGTTTATCCATGAGAATGTATTGCCCGCACTTTATTATCTTTTGCCAAAAGATAGATGCAATGACCAAAATCCAGTTCCACAAGTCGCAGATTTCTGTTAAAAAAAGCTCACGTCATGCCAAAACTCATCTGCAGAATCTGCAGAATAAACGAAACAGCAAATCCTGACGGCATATGCGATGACTGCAAGCTATCGATGCTGTTCAATAAGGATATTCCACCGAATTTTTGAAGCATACAAGTGCTGGAGACACTTCTCTCTGTCCTCATTTTCAATAAGATTTGA
>VBQP01000064.1 GCA_008297795.1 Thermoplasmata archaeon
CACAAAATCTGAATTCTACGGCTATGCATACAAATACACCCACTTCGGAGATACGAGCGGCGAATGGTGGGGCGACTGGGCTCCGCAGGATGACTCCCCCTGGTACGACACAGAAAATTCAAACAATGAGGGAAGTTCAGGCGGCGGAGGGGGCAGCACGCCGGGGTTTGAAATATTGCTCGCTGCAGGCGCAATTGCACTGGCATTTGTAATCAAGAAGAAATAGACAACCCTTCCACCCACACACCCCTTATCCCTTTTACTCTTTTTATTGCTTTTTTTGTCAATTTTACCCTTTCTGCATCTTAGCATAATGCATAATGCAAACAAATTCAATAGCGAAATGGCAATATAAAAGCGCCGGCGACCGGATTTGAACCGGTGACCGCTCGGTTAACAGCCGAGTGCTCCACCAGACTGAGCTACGCCGGCGTAGACAGATATGGCAATATAAATTGGTATTTAAAAATTGGGTTAATAAAATTCAAATGATAATCCTTATAACGGAAAAAGCATTTTAACTATCATGCGCAGTTATTCTATAAAAAGAGGGCATAAGCCAGATTTAAACGCACTTATAAAGAAATATTTTGGGGCTGAAGGAGATGTGGAAAATGGCATGGAGTTCGTGGCAGAGGGAATAGGCAAAATCCACATAAAAAAGGAAAAAAACTCCATATTGATTGAAACAGAACCCATGCCGGGCGATGCAGGCGGTGTTGAAATTATAAAGAAATGGAATGATTTTCTTTTTGAAGCAACAGGAAGAACCGCCAAGGAGAGAAAAAAACTCATGGAAAAAGAGATGACGGGGAAATAGCATCAACACCATTACAGCGCCACCGCCCTTTATTGCTTAATGAAATGGCATACTATAGCGGTTCCATCTCCACCTCCAGGCGGTCTGCCGTGGGGTATTCCTCCACAATATAGCACCTGTAGGGCAGTTTGTCTGCTATCTCTTCAATTATGAACGGCGAGGTCTCTATCCTTTTTTTCTCACCATCCCATGCAATCATATCCCTGCTTATGGAAAATTTCTCCCTTATGTTCTCAACTTCGTCTCTGCCTGCATAGATAACGCCTTTGAGAAGCGTTCCATCTTCAGTGATAATATCATAAAGTTTTGCGACATTTCTTGCCCTTCTCATTATCCTTTTTCTTAACTGAATTCCATCCTTGAAGGAAGAAGAGCAGTAATGAATTGGCAGGGAAATGTCCTGCTCAAGTATTTCATAAGCCATTTCCTCGCTTCCCTTTACCGCGTTCGATATGTCGCTTTTTACTTCATAACCATATTTTTCCATCTGCTCGAAGTTTGTTTCAGAGAATTCCAGTTCATTGAGATTTACAAAATCAATGCCGTACGAGCAAGCAGATCTAAGTAATTTGATGGTTTCCTCTTTCATGTGAGGTATGAGGGGGATTTCTATTCCGACATCTATTGATAGTTCATCTGCAATTTCCCTCAGAGGGGTTGAATCAATTTTGTCCCATATTTCTGAAGGGGGATGAAAGCGTATCTCATCCAGCCCCGCATCAGCAAGTCTTTCCACCTTCTCCTTCTCCATGAGAGATGTGTAGAGATGGATATGATGCTTTTCCCCGAAATGCTCTTTCAGCATTTTTATAATCCTTGCCGTTCTCTCCTCGACTACAAGAGGGTCTCCCCCTGTTATGCCTGTGCCCTCCGCCTCCATCAACTCCCCTTCCTCCAGAATCTTTTCTTCGTTGTCTGCGAGAAGTTCGTTTGCATATATCACATCTTTGTTTTTCTTCTTTTCAGAAAGAGGGCAGTAAAAACAATTGGAGGGGCATAAACCTGTTATGAGCAAAACCATTTTCGAGCCCTTCTCACAGTATTTGCACCCTTCAGCAAGTCTTTTCGTATAAAACGAATTCTTCTGGAGCGGGATTGCTTTTTCCATTGTATCCTCAGACAGATTGCCAAATAGGAGAAGATATATAATTGTTCTGGAAAGCGGCATCTCCTAAAAATAAAATTTTTGTTGCAAAAAATAAAAAAAGCAAAATTTTACTTCAAAAATATTACATTTTTATTGCCTTTTTCAAATATTATAATTCAAATGGAAAATTTTTAATTGGGCATGCCATTACCCTTCTGTGAAAAGCGGATTGACGGAGAATGAAAAAACGGTGCTTTACGGCCTGGTGAGATACCCTGATTTCAAGGACAGGGAAATTGCAGACACGATGGGCCTGAAGCATCCCACAGTCACATCAATAAGAAGGCGGCTGAGGGAACAGGGTTATTTCAGGACTATCAGACTTCCCATGCTCCAGAATATGGGATGCGAAATTCTGGGCGTTTCCTATACAAATTTCAATCCTGTAATACCGCTGAAAAAGAGGGTCGAGATAACCGAAGACAAGATAGAGATATCTGAGGAATTAATTTTTTCCCTGGGAGAATTTGAGAAAGGGTTTTCGCTGAGTTTATCAAAAGACTACACAAGCATAGTGAGAATAAATGATATCCGTACCGAAACATTCGGAAGGCTCGGATTGCTTGAGAAGGAGTACCCAACAGAAGTGATATTCCCCTTTGAGGTCAGCAAAATTTACCGCTTTTTTTACACGCCTCCCCTCATAAAAAAGCATTTTGAACTAAAATTTGATGATGAGGAAGAAATGCCTCTCGGCAAAAGCAAAAGAATTCATCTTTCAGAACATGAAAAAAGGGTTTTCTACGGGCTCATAAACCATCCGGAAGAATCTGATAAAAAAATAGGGGAGATTCTGAATGTCTCCCGCCATACGGTCTCCAAGATGAGAAAAAAATTTGAAAGAGAGGGATACTTCAAAACAGTAAGAATACCCGATTTGAACAAACTGGGTTTTGAGATACTTGCTTTTTACCATATAAGATATGACCCTTCCAATCCCCCCGATTTTGAGTTGGATGAAACAAAGGCATTGCTCAATGAAAACGTCATATTTATGGCAACGCGCAAATTTGAAACCGTGATTCTGGGGGCTTATGCAAATTACGAGGAATACAAATCAGATAAAGTCAAAAAAATGCAGTTTTTAAAAAGTAACAAATGGGTGGCAAAAAACCCCGTGATAAGAACATACGGATTGAGTAAATCCACAATAATAAAAGATCTTAATTTTGCCCCGATAACCAGAAAAATACTCGGGCTTTCCGAATAGCAATAAATAGGAAAACATGATACAGTTGTTTATGATGTTGCGGGGGTACCCGAGCGGCTAAAGGGGCAGGGCTTAGGACCCTGTGGCGCAGGCCTTCGAGCGTTCGAATCGCTCCCCCCGCATTTGAGAAATATTAAAATTACCTACCCCGTTCACAAATCATGAAGATATATGTTGTTGACAACGGAGGGCAGTGACACACAGGGAATGGAGAACGCTGAGATATCTTGGAGCGGATGCAGAGATAATACCCAATGTGACACCCCTCTCAAAGATTGCTGATGCAGACGGGATTGTTCTTTCGGGCGGCGCCCCGAGAGTGGGGCTTTCAGGCGACCTGGGAAATTGCGGGGAATACCTTGAAAAAGCAGAATGCCCGATACTGGGAATATGCGCAGGACACCAGTTCATGGCCAGATATTTTGGGGGGGAATGCGAACCAGCAAAAATTCCTGAGTTCGGCAGGGTGGAAATCTCGATTTCTGAAAGGAATGAAATTTTCAAAAATCTGCCCAAAAAAATGGTTGTATGGGAATCACACAATGATGAGGTTACTGCCTTACCAGATGATTTCATCCTTCTTGCATCCTCCGAAAACTGCAGGGTTCAGGCTATGAAACACAAAAGCAAGCCTTTATATGGATTGCAGTTCCATCCGGAGGTGGAGCACACTGAATATGGTGCCCAGATATTCCAGAATTTTCTTGAGGAATGCAGATGATATTTCGCGCGTACTATCCAAAGCCGCTTTTTCCCCCCATTTCTCTTTCCGATGGCTGTATGCTGATGTGCAGACACTGCATGGGAAGATATTTGGAAGGCATGGAGAAGGTAAAGAAAGATAACCTGCTCGATTTCTGCAAAACACTGGAAAGGGAAGGTAAAAAAGGCATACTTGTGAGCGGAGGGAGCGATACAGATGGGAGGATAATAGGGCTTGAGGAATCCATAAACACACTTAAAAGAGTGAAGGAGGAAACAGGTTTATTGATTGCGGTCCACACAGGATATGTCGGGCAGGAAGAGGCGAATCAACTTGCAGATGCATGCGACATAGCCTTTGTTGATATCGTGGGAGACGATGAAACAGTGAGGGAAGTAATAGGACTTGAAAGTTCAGAGATGTATACAGAAACAATGAAAAATTTAATATCTGCCGGAATAAGAACAACACCCCACATAACAATTGGGCTGAACTACGGGAAGATAAAGGGAGAGGAAAATGCAATTGAGATGGCAAAGAGTTTCCATCCCGAAAAAATTGTATTGAATATAATTCTCCCGACAAAACATACTGATTTCGAGAATATAAAGCCCCCTTCTGCAGGAGAAATTGAGAGAATGATAAGAAAAAGCAGGGAAGGAGGGCAGGCGGTATCGCTGGGCTGCATGCGCCCCAGGAGGATGAGGGAAATCGAAAAAATATTCATAGACAACGGTGTTAGAGAAATCGCCCTCCCATCAAAGGAAACACTCATTTACGCCGAAGGAATGGGATTTGAAATCGAAAAAATACCGGGATGCTGCGGGCTTACGGAGGATCTTGTAAGAAGAATTGTCGATGGTTAGGCTATGCATCTCTGATAGCACTCAAAATTATTTATATTAGGAGACGCATTTAAACAGCATGAAAAAAATAGTTGTTTCCATAGGAATATTGGTGTTTCTTTTCAGTGGGGCGTTTGCCGGAGTTGTAAATGTTCCCGTTGCAGATGAGCAAGCATCGCAGCCAATTAGCAGGGAAATAGAATTTTCATTTTCAGATATCTCGACATATGAAAGCAGCGGTTACGAAAAAATTGCAATCGATGGCTGCTCATACACATACAGAGCGTCATATC
>VBQP01000017.1:0-20962 GCA_008297795.1 Thermoplasmata archaeon
CTGTCTATGGCAACAACCAGGGGACCAAATTTCTCCACCTCGAAAACCCACATTGCCTCTGTTGTTCCGAGTTCGTCCAGCCAGATGACATCTCTGACACTTTTTATAGCCCTTGCAGCAAGAACTGCAGCCCCTCCCGTGAATGTGCAATACACTGCCCCATGCTCCCTGCATGCTTCTGCGGTTTTGTTTCCCATTCCTCCTTTTCCTATGACCATTCTCACTCCGAATTTTTTGATGAACTCATGCTCAAATGCTTCCATTCTGCTGCTCGTGGTGGGCCCGGCGACCACCACTTCCCATTCCCCGTTTTTCCTCATTATGGGCCCGCAGTGGTATATTGCAGAGTTTGAAAGAAAATCCAGTTTCTCTGCGCTATTGATTGCCTTCATATGGGCTTTATCTCTTGCTGTTATAACTGTCCCGCTCAGATAAACTATGTCTCCTGTTTTCAACTTCCTGATATCCTCCCTAAAGGGAGTATTCAGATAATATTCCATTTTATCTCACCCCTTGAATTTATGGTAATACCTGCCTTTCTGTCAGCCCAGCATTGAACCGCAATGCCAACAGGCAGCGAGGCAGGATGGCGCGATGCTATCTCAATATGCACATCGAGCACAGTTGTTTTCCCGCCAAGTCCCATTGGTCCGATTCCAGTGGAATTTATTGCTTCTATGAGTTCCTCCTCCATCTTCGCTATCTCCGGTATGCTGCTTCTTTTTCCAACCTCTCTGAGAAGGGAGCGTTTTGCCAGTTCCATGGCTATGTCAGCCCCCCCGCCTATCCCCACCCCCACAACAGTCGGCGGGCACGGGTTGCCCCCTGCGCGAACCATCTGCTCCAAAACGAATTTTTTGACACCTTCCATTCCCTGAGAGGGTTTGAGCATTGCAAGCGCAGACATGTTTTCAGAGCCGCCGCCCTTCGGAAATGCTATTATTTCACATTCATCCCCCTCTACCACCTCCCAGTGTATATACGGCACATTTAGTCCCACATTCCCTGAAGTTTTTTCACTTAGCAGGTCAACTGCATTGCCTCTCAGAGGAACTTCCTCTGTCGCTTTTTTCACCCCTTCTATTATACTTCTTTTTATCAGTCTTATGTACGGAAAATCGGCTCCTACCTTTACAAAAAATGTCTGAGTTCCCGTATCCTGGCATATCGGCTTTTCCTCGTTGCTTGCAAGTTCTATGTTTTCCAGTATGGCGGACAACTGTGTTCTTGCAGGCTCCTCCTCCCTTTCCCGTGCCTCTCTCAAAGCATTTATCACATCTGAAGGAAGTCTGATAGAAGCGACTTTAATTAACTCCGATATTGTATCTGAAAAATCTCCCTCGTCCATGTTACCAATGCATTAACAGAAAATAACTTTTAAACTTGTTGATAAGAAAGGGAGGATAGGCAAAAAAGAGCATCTAGGAGGGGATGGGATGCACTCTAACAACTACCAGCCTATCCTTCCCAGAGAAAGTATAGTTGTTATTAGTATATTTAACTTTCGATTTTTGCAGGTCTATGCCTCGAACACGAGCTGGGGCGAACGTTCGAGAGTGACTTTTGGCATTTTCGCTTTGTAGGATTTTCTTACGTTAATGTCGTAGTAGTCTTCCTCCTTTATTTTCTCGAGCATTTTGCGCCCTGCCTTGCGCCCCTCTTCTATGCTCATGTTTATTTTAAGAACCTCTCCTTTTGCGATCCAGTTAACGAGCAGATTCCATACTGCTCCGGCGCCATAAGGTAATCCTTCGAGAACCATCATTGTTCCCTCCACAGGATAGTTCCACATCCCTGTTGGGTCGTCGCCGAGTTTTGCAAGGGGCACACCCATCGCTATTTCATATTCGGGTGTGAAAGTTGGGTCTGCTGTGACCCACTCTCCGTCAATCAGAACCTCTGCTGTTCCGTGCAGCATGAAAGTCCCGAAGGCATCATACCAGTCCTTCAGAACAGGTGATGCACCTACCATGGAATCATACATGGATTCAACGAGAGCGAGACTGTAAAGCCTGTACCTGGCAGGCAGACCTCCTGCCCTGCAAAGCGCAGCAAAAAGGGATAACTGGTGAAGGCATGTTCCGCTCCCTCTCTTAAGCGTTGCAACTGCTCCGTCGAGTCCCACAAATGAGAGTTTTATGTTATTCTTAACAAATTCAAACACCGCTTCAGCATATTCCCTGTCAGATTTTTTGAATGCTCCCAACTCGTTTGCCAGCGCTATTATCTCGGGGGCATCAACCTCGCAGAAATGGGTGGGTCTCAGATACCTCTCATTAGATTTGTTGTATGGCATCCCCTCTTTGTATTCAGGAATTTTGTACGGCAACTCAGGTGACTCCATATTTTTAAGATACTTTTTTGCAGCCCTGTTTGCCTTGATTATCATTACAGGGTGCTTTATCAGTGCTTTCAGAAGCGCAGGGACCGTACGTATGAATATCTTAAACATCTTCCAGGGAATTATGTACCCCTTTTCCCTTATCTCTCTCCATTTCCCAAACATTATTTGCTCACCTCCTTCAAATCGCTGAGAAGCATTCTTCTCATCTCCTCTGCACACCCTCTTATCTCCTCTCCCGCCATTCTCTTTACCTCTGGCTCGAGCACAGGACCAGGGCGGTCGCAGACAGGGCATCTTTCCAGAAGTTTCACCCTGTCTCCCGTGTAGATAAAGCCGGGGTAACTTCTTGCAAGAGAGTCAAGGAAAGCAAATTTTCCATATTCGCCATAGCCCACTGGCTCGTTATTTTCGTCAAGCACCATTGGATAGTAGTAGTTGTATGGAATGTGCAGATAATGTCCTTCGGGGCACTGGGTCATGAATCCGTTTCCTTCAACCATTGCATACAGGTCAAGGCACTGGTTTTCAGGTATGCCTATGAACTTTTTCACCTTCTCTCTGAATTCCTGCACAGGCATCCTCCGGTCTTCCTGCGTCTTCCACCCGCCGCCTGTCATGACTGCCCCCCTGTCTCCAAAATCAAATTTAATTCCTTCCCTGTCCATTTTGTCCATGACCATGTTGAGAATAAAAGGAGCACCTGCAAAAAATATTCTCTTGTCAGTATTTTCCAGTTTTTCCATCCATTCTATTATGTCATTTACCATTTTTTCATTCATTCTTTTTGATGCAAGTTTGAGCATACCTGCCATTGCTTTTTCCTTAAGCCCCTGGGGCCTGCCCATTGATATTCTTATTATGTCTGTTGTTATCTCTCTGTCTATTGCAGCCCTGACATCTTTTATGGCATCAAAAAGAACAGATGTTACTTTGCCGACATAAAGATTTGTTTTGAACGAGTGGGGAAACAGCAGGTAGGCATAGGAATCGTATTCCCACCACTGGTAAAGCATTTCTATCACAGACCTTGCAATGGAATACTCTGCAGATTTGAACGTTCTCTCATCTCTCGGTATGAAAGTGAATTTTCCTGTTGTACCGCTGCTGTAAGCCACTGTTATGCCCGAATTCCCAAAACTTTTGATTACATCATCAAATGAAGGGTTTTTCTTGTCTATTTTTATCTTTGGTATATCTCCTGTCATTATATTTGCAAGCCATACTGCAAAGTCCTTGCCGGAGGGGTAGTCCTTAAAGAATTTGTGGGAAACAAGCGGAATTTTGCTGAAATCCTCTATGCTTTTTATGTCATCTGGCTTCACGTTGTGCTCCACGCAGAAGTCATGATAAAATTTATTGTTTTCATAATGAAGTTTGAAAGCGTATTTTATAGCATCAAGACGGTATTTGTCCGCCACCTCCTTTTTTGTATTGAACATGCTGTCAGCTTCATATAATGCCTTGTCAGGAGGTGCCATATTTTCCTCTTTCGGTATATATGCTTCAAGTCTTTTGTTCAAATTTTTTATCGTTGATTCCATTGTCTTTGCCATTTTTTCACTCTGTTGTTCCAGTCATCTAATCTCTATAAATAATGTTTTTCTAAATAATGTTTTAAAGGAATTAAAAAAAATTTTAATAAGTTATAAAAAGCCGAAATAAAAAGAAAAGTTTATAAATATCGAAATGGATTTACCATTGAGGGGAAAGGGAATACAGAATGGGAAGACCGTGTAGCCATGCCTCCGATAAAAACTCATTTTTTTATTAGGTCTTCCCGCCTTTTTTCATTGAAATGTTCGGTAATATATAACACTTCCTTTTTTCGCCAATATTTTTATATGCCTGAAATATTTATTATTTGGATAAAATGAAAACATACCTATCTGTGACATTCAGCAGCGAGGGCGCACCGCCATCGGAGGTAAGAGACCGTTTGATGCAGATAGGTTTGAAGGCGGTGAAGGGAAACTATGACTTCATATACGACTGGGGCAAGGAGCCCGACCTGGAGATGCTCCTGACGCTTGCAGATAAGGTACATACTGCCCTCAAAGGCATGGACGTTCTTTTCTCGCTCGAGACTATTTAGTCATTGATTTTTTAAGCACTCCCATGAGCGTATGATATTCCCATTTTGAGAGCATGGCCCTGCCAATTATGCGGCGGAACATTGTTTTCGTATTCTCTTTCTTGTACTCAGGGTAGTTTATGCTATCCAGGAGTTTGTCGAAATATTCGTATAACTTCTCCTTCTCAAGTCTGTCTGCAGGGCGCGGCTGGGAAATTTTTCCCTTTTGCGAGAATATCTCGTAAAGCGTTATCCCGACTGCATGGGAGAGGTTCAGGCTGGGGTATTCGTCAGAAGTGGGTATCTTCAGCATAACATCGCAATTTCTCAACTCGTCGTTGAAAAGTCCGTAATCCTCCCTTCCGAAAGCTATGCCTATGATACCTTCCATCTCATGAGCCCTTGAGGAGAATTCCCTCAGCGTGAGCGCATTTCTCAGATGCCTTTTTTCATTTTTGCTCTCAATTGACGAGGTTCCAGCCATATAATCAACCATGCTCAGAGCCTCTTCGAAATTTGGGAGGATGAGAGCATTGTCAAGCACTTCCTGTGCATGTACAGCCATTTTTCTGCATTCCTCATCATCCACAGAAAATGAATCTGAGACTATTATCAGATCTCTGAACCCGAAGTTCATCATCACCCTTGCCACTGCCCCCACATTCCCGGGATATTTCGGCTCCACAAGAACTATTTTAAATTCCGTCATGCAATCCCCTGCGCTATCAAAAATAGCCCTGCTTATTTAAACATGCAGGTAATATTAAAATACAGGCAAACATTAGAAATCCAATGATTGGCGTCCTTACCTCGAACTTTGTGCTTTACCATGACATAGTAAATGCACTTCAGAGAAGGGAAATTCCATTTGTATCCCTCACTTTCAACAGCCCTGTTCCATTCAACATAGATGTTATCATAACCTCTGAGGAGGAAAAAAGCCGTCTGGATTTCCAGAGAGTTATCTTTCCCGAGCAGGGAGAGAGCATGGACGAACTCATAGACCGTGCGCTTTTCGCATCCCAATCGCCGGAAAATTCCGAAAACTCCAGAATACTGATAGGCATAGACCCCGGCTCCACCCCGGGCATAGCAATATTCAGAGGCGATATTCTGTTCCGCAGGTTCACAGCAGAGTCACCGCAGGAGGCAATAAATTTCATAGTTTCCTTCCTAAAAAACTGCAAGGGGCACGAAACAGTAATAAGAATAGGGCACGGCGCCCGACTTGTAAGGAATCGCATTGTCAATATGCTGCTCGACGTTGCATCGCACGTTGAAATAGTCGACGAGACCTCCACCACCCCGCCCAGCACCCGCGACGACATGCTTGCCGCCTCCGCCATCGCCCTCACCCCTGGAAAAAAGGTTGTTTCAAAACTTTCTATTGAGCCCAAGGAGGGGGAAATAAAAGATGTTCAGAGGAAGAGCAGGATAGCAAGCAATGATGTGACAATATCAAAGGAACTTGCAAAAAAGGTTCTAACAGGTGAAATTGATATGAAAAAGGCAATAGAAAAGCAGAGGGGAAAATGATTACAGAGAAACTTTTTCCGAAATCCTTCCCTTCCTTCTGTAGTATTTTATCAGGCGCCTTATTTTCGCCTCTATGAGATGCAGCCTTCTTCTGTTGTGTATGTCTCTCGGATTTGCAGATAGATGCTCCTTAAGTCTCTCTCTTTTTGTAAGAAGGTTGTCGAGGTCTTCAGGCACTTCCGGGAGAAGGTTATGCTCCTTCAGAATTCTGCTGAGTTTCTTGCCTGTTGCTGCCTTAATGTCAGGAACACCATAGGAATCTCTCAATATTGTTCCTATCATTGCAGGGGGCTTTCCCTCCTCCGCCATCTTGACTATTCTTTCCTCTACTTCTTTTGGGTTCGCTCCCCATTTGGGATGTTTCCTCTCTATGGGATGCTTTGATGCAGATTTTCCCTTTTTCCTCAGATGCATCCTTGCCATAGAACGCTGAATGGGTATTTCATATATAAATATTGGTGAGTTTCACTGTAATGCGCCAATAAAAAATATTAAAAAGGGTATGGGCTTACCCAACCATGGCAAAATTCCCGGAAGCAGAGGCGAGACTGCTGAACAAACAGATATGCATGAAGTGCGGCGCCAGGAACGCACCGAAGGCAGTTAGATGCAGGAAGTGCAACTCCAAGGATTTGAGGCCCAAATCGAGAGGGGCATGAGCAATTCATTTCTCTCTGTTTGAAGGGCATTCTGGGTTTACGCATTTTTTCCATTTTTTTCTGTATATCACAGATACAATCGGAGCACCGCAGTATTCGCAGTATTCTCCCTCAAATATCACGCTGCCTTTCTGGGGGAGGGGATAACTGTTGTTGCACTTCGGGAAATTGGAGCACCCTATGAACCTCTTGCCCTTCCTTGATTTCATTATGACGAGGTCGCCGCCGCACCGGGGACATTTGCCGGCATAATTCTGCTTGAACATTGCGTCTTTTATTACCCTGCCGACCTCATCTTTCCTCTTCTCCAGCAGGGCGATTGCTTCCCTCAGCAGTTTTCTCGAGTCATTGACAACTTCCTCCAGATTCTTTCTTCCCTCCGCTATTTCGTTCATTTCGTTTTCCAGTTCTGCGGTCATGTATGGCTTTGTTATCCTTTCTGCACTCCTCTCAAGCGCTTCCGTGACCGCTATCCCTGCAAGTGTCGGAACTATCTTTTTTCCTTTTATGTAATTTCTGTGGTACAGTTTCTCTATTATCTCGTGCCTTGTGGATTTTGTACCCAGATTGTTTTTTTCCATTTCGGCAAGAAGGGAGCCCTGGCTGTATCTGTCCGGCGGTTTCGTTTCCTTCCTGACCTTTTTGATGGATTCTATGTCAACCTCTTCCCCTTCCTTCAGTCTGAGGGGCTTTTCATTTGTTCTTATGTAGGTGTATATATCCTTCCAGTTTTTCTCTATGATTTCATACCCTTCTGCCAGAAATTTCTCCCCTCCGACATTTATTTCTGCCTTAGAGACCTCGGCAACGGCGTTTTTTGCAAGCGTGGCAAGAAATCTTCTGGCAACAAGCTCGTAAATCTTCCATTCCCTGCTGTCCATCTTCCTCCTATCTGCAGCATCCACAGGATGTATTGGCGGATGGTCCTGGCTTATTTTTTTGCCCTTTGTTGGAGTTTTTCGCCCGTTCTCCATTACCTGCCTTGATTCTTCTGGAAAAACGCCTGCCAGTTTTCCGACTATTGCCTTCATTTTCAGTCCAGGAGGATATACCGTGTTGTCTGTACGCGGATACGAGATAAGTCCCCTCATGTAGAGAGACTCTGCTATCTTCATTGCAGATGAAGCGGTGAATCCGAGACGCGATGCTTCCCTCAGGAAGGTGGTGGTGTCGAAGGGGGGTGGGGGGTACTCTTCCTTTCTTTCTCTTTTGTAGGATGTTACGGTGCCCTTTTCAATGCCCTTTATTTTCTGGTAAACCTCATCAACCTTCTCCTGCTCCGTGAATTTTCCCCTGGAGTGGGTTGCAGAAAATTTGCCCTCCTCCGAAATCATTTCTGCTGTTATTTTCCAGTAAGGTGTTGGAACAAATTTCTCTATTTCTTTCTCCCTATTGACAACAAGTGCAAGTGTCGGTGTCTGAACCCGCCCAACAGATAGAAAATCCTTCCCGAGCTGTTTCGATGCAAGGGATATGAATCTTGTCAGGGCTGCGCCCCAGGCAAGGTCTATTATCCGCCTTGCTTCTGCAGACTGCGCCAGGTTGTAGTCCACGCTGGAGAGATTCTCGAACGCTTTTGTTATCTCGTTTGGTATCAGAGAACTGAATTTTGCTCTCCTTGCCTTTCTGCTCTTCCCTATGATTTCCAGCCCCTCCACCCCTATGAGTTCTCCTTCCCTGTCGTAGTCAGTTGCAACGATTATTCTGTCAGCGCCATCTGATAGTTTTTTCAATGCATCTGCTATATTTTTGTTGCTTATTTTTTTCACAGGCTCTATGTCCACTAGTTTGAGCGGAGATATGCCATCCCATCTGTTATATTCTCTGGGATAGTCGAGTTTTATTATGTGCCCTCTCAGCCCTATGACCTTCCATTCTCCGTTGTTGAAGGTGTAGTAAGGAACCCCGTTCAATCTGGCGCTCGAGACATTCCCCCCTGAAAGAATGTATGCTATCCTTCTTGCAGCCATGTCCTTCTCACATATCACAAGGGTACTCATTCTCCACCTCCGCTTCTGCCTTCTTTGCCGTCTCCCTCATTTCCCCTTTTCATTTTTTTGCTTATGACTGAATCAAGTTCTCTCAGAAATTCTTCTTCCCTGCCGGGGGGGATTGTGGCGCCTGCCGCTATGGGGTGTCCCCCGCCGCCCCCGCCCACCTTCGCAGCAGCAACATACATGCCTTCTGAGAGGTCAAGCCCTTTTTTCACAAGGCGTTCCGTACCCCTTCCCGAGATATCAACTTTTTTCTCCCCTGTTGATACTGATATGACCGCCTTTTCTTTACTGAAGTTGGGGAGATACATCATTGCAAGTCCTGCAAGCACTCCTCCCAGTGCAGTGTTTTTTGTGTGGAAGTAACTGATGCTGGAAAGTTCCTTCACCTTCTCTTTCTCCAGTTCCCTCATTTCACGGCGTATTTTTTCCCTGTAGGTTGACTGGAGCTGTCCTGCCTTTCCCATCGCCCCTCCATCGCCCAGGCATGCTGCAATTCCCACCCCCTCCTCCCCCTCCCTGGCACATGCATTCAATTTTGAACTCAGATCATAGAGGCTGCCATAATTTTTCCCGTGGGGGGAAATGCGGATGAGAGACACATTCTCGGCGCCTTGCTCCATGAGGCGCAGGGTAAGTGCGGAGAGCAATTTTTTCCTTTCATTTTCTCCGAGCTCGGAGAATTTTTTAAAAGGGTCGATGCCCATATCCTGCAAAAACTTGAGCGCTCCTCCTCCCGAAAAATTCGAGAAGTACGGCTCGATGCACTCCTCAAGAGAATCCATCATGCTCATATCCTGAGAAAAGACGGTTTCCTCCTTCATCTCAATGTAGCCTTTCTTTACAGCATCTTCGAGCACCTTTCTGTTGTATCCTTTGAAACCCCCTCTGTCCTGTTTATCGCCTATTGCCCCTGCAATCGCAAGTTGCGCCATATCGATATTTTTTTCATCCATTGCAAGCGAGAGGGCGAGGGTGGCGGTGGCGCCGCATATTTCGCTGCTTCCGTCCATGCCGTATGCCCTGGCATTCATGTTTATGCCGTTGGTGAGTTCGCCTTTTATCATGTGATGGTCGCAAAGTATCACCCTGCAATTAAGGTTGTTCAATTCTTCGAGATTCGTGCTTCCTATGTCGCAGAATACTGCAAGTCTGGCATCTCCGATTCCATCTGCTATTTTCGTCCCCGTCTTTTTTATCGAGATATGGAAGTTGTAGCCTGCCCTCCTGAGGGAAATTGCCATTATGGCAGCAGATGCTATCCCGTCTGCATCACAGTGAGATATTATGCGTATGTTCTCTCCTTCTGGCAGGGAGTATATGAGTTCAGATGCATGCTCTGCCGCCTGCTCGAATTCCATGCGAGGAAAGTATTACAAACGTTTTAAAACTTTGGGAAATGAATGTCTGAAAGCGAAAATAAAGGATGCAAGGGAAATTATCGCCCCCAGGATGGCAATGTAATACCCCACAGAAGGATGCCAGTTGCAATGGATAACCATTTCGCTCATTCCGGGAAGGGATATGCCTAACTCCCCTTCTCCCCAGAAACTGCCTGTTGTAGCATCTGTTATCCGTGACATGCCGTAGGAGAAGGTTATTACCGGGAGGGCAGAAAAGGCAATGGCGGCAAGTAAAACAAATTTTTTCCTGAACACCACGAAAGCAAGAAGGGAAATCGATGCAAGCGATAGCATCGCGATAACCGAAAGTATCATTGTTGAGAAAAGAGAAGGAAGGGATGCAACCTCTCCGTTTATGAACCCGTTGCCCGTGCCCATGGTAACCATCTTTGCAGGTATGAGATATACATTTGTGGAAACGTCAACACCTCCATTGCCCTCCATATGCCACCACGGATACAGGGTTGAGAGCATTAAAAGTACAACTCCTGAAATAATGAAAATTTCATACGGAGTCATTTTTCTTACAAAAATAAAAAGCAGGGCAATGGAGATTATTGCAGCAGAGGCAATTCCCGGGAAAGAGGGCTTTTTCAGCGTTACCATGTCCAGCTCTGTATCCCCCGTTATGAAAACTTCCCTCTCCCCCACTATTTTGCCGTTGTCCATCAGCAAGACCTCATATCTTCCGGGGGGAATGCTGGTTATGTCCGCATCTTTGCCGTCCCTTTTCACTTCGATGTCAATCCCTTTTACTTCCATACCTCTCGAATTCAGCGCCCTTATCCCGAGCGAATAAACGGCAGGGAACATTACCTCCACGTTTTTTTCCTCCGGGAAGTCCACATCCTTTTTTACATCAAACGACTTGTACCTTATCTGGAGGGTGTATGGCGCAGATGGCAGTTCCCTGAAAATATATGTGCCCGGCGAGATTTCCTCTCCATATATGTTCATTTCCCTTTTCATCTCTCTGCTTGTAAGAACTGGCGATATTTTAACTCCCGGGGGCAATCCCATGGAGTCGGTTACATGCACAACCATGTCGTTCAATTCTATCTCCGCATCCCTTCTGACAAACGAAAGAAAACTCAAAGTTTCACTGTAAATTTCGAAACCCTTATAGTATGCTTTCAGTACATATTTCGAAGCCATTGGCGCATAAAGGGCTGCATCTCCACTCTCGCCGGTTGAGTTGGATGAATATATGTCCCCGTCCTTTTCAAGGCATACTTCAACGTTGTCTATGCCGTTTCCGTTCTGATCCGATATTTTCACATATGCCTTACCCTCAAAACCGCAAGGTATGTGGACGGAAATGTCCCCGTCAACATAAACAGATTTTGCTCCCACATATTTTTCTCTCATACCCCTGAAAACCTTGACAATGTACCTTCCCTCTCTCACATTTCTGAACAGCGCCTTTTTCATAAGAGAGGCGTTTCTCCAGTCAAACCTGATTTTTCCGTCTTCTTCTGTGAAAGGTATCCTGCCGCATGCAGCAGATGAGACCATGCTATCATTTCTCCATAGTTCCACCCTCACATCGGGCAGCATTTTGCCAGTAACTGCAGAAAGCGCAGGGGCAAAAGGGAGGGAAGGCGCAAAATGGGGGAAAACAGTCAGCGAATATCTGCCACCGCCCGCTCCGCCATATTCCCCGCTCCCGCCCCATCCGTTTTTTACAGATGGAATCCCGTCTCTGAAGGGAATAAGCGACTGGAAAATCTCAGCCTCTTTTTTGACGGCGGGCATGCCGCCGTCAGGTGATGAGAAAAATTCCGCAGTGAATTTTGCGGTAAAGCCTTTTGGCATGACGAGGTTGTGTATTCCGCCTGCCTCATAGGAATTCCGCCCGCCGCTTATCCCGCCGCCGTCCACCTCCAGTCCCGGTATGTTTATTTCCTGTTTTTCTGTTGCTGCCACCTGTATGCCTTCTTCATATCTGCTCACAGTATTGTTTTTAAAAATAATTGCATATGCCTTTCCTTTTTCTCCGTCATCTATGGAGAACCACGGATTGCTGCCGAGGTCTATGTCATCTTTTGCGGATATGAGCCAGTTGTAGTCGGTGTTTTCGGGATTCTGGTCGAGGTTGTATTCGTGGACTGTCCCGTCTTCTGCATTTATGTGGAGATAAGGGGGTATGTATCCCATATTCAGGTCAGGTATGGAAGAACTTCTGGATTTCACAGTGAGAAGATATGTGTAAAGCCCGTCATCTTCCTCCATTCCCTCCACCCTGCATTCCTCGATTGCCTCGTGTTTGATGCTCGCAACTATCCTTTTCTCCTTCGAAGGGCAGTAGTAATATGTGTATATGCCGTCTGTCTCCATCTTCCCGTCAGACGACATGCTTTTTATCCCCACCCTCACCATAAGGTTTCCGTCAGCAATTATTTCCTTTGATATCAGTTTTTCATCCGTACCCTCATCTCGCCCGCCATACCAGAACATGGCGAATGAGGCAAGCTGTCCCCAGTTGAAAATCCTGAAATCCCTTTTACCGTCGAGTTGTTTTATGACCTTCTGAGACATATCTATGCCGAAGAAGTTCCCCTGCTGGCCTATGCCATATATGGTGCAGCCGTCCTGCTCTATGCGGTAGTAGTCAAGAGAAATGCGGTAGCCCGGAATCGGCTCATAGTAATAGAAGTCGTCTGAAACACTCACGTGGTCAGGGTAATCAGGCTCATCTACTTTTCTATCGCTGTAATATACATAGTACTTCCCACCTCCATGAAGAAGGAACACGATATTGCACGAATCTATGTAAGAACTGCCTGTGTGATGGAGGTTATAGACCTGGCATTCTATCTCTTTCTTTTCTGAGCCGTCATCATAAACGATTCTTACGGAATTGTGTGTTTCATCCTCAGCCCAGCAGGAACGGGAAAAATGGACGGTAACATCAACAGGCTGGTATGCCATATCATCAGATGCATGAATATTTATCTCCTGGCGGAACGGAAATTCGCTGAACGAATCGGCATAACCCTGCATGGAAAAAGCAGGCATAAGAAGAGCAAAGAAGGTGAGCAATAGAGCCGCTTTTTCCATTGATTTTCCGTTCACATCCCTCCATCTCCATCGAAATTTTATATAAGTATTTTGCGAGATTCACGATGTTCTCAAAAACCCAAATATCGTGATTATGTCTTATTTTTTGGAGATTGCCGATTTGATAGCTAATATATGGAAGGGCCGGGATATGCTACCAAATCTTTATTCCAAAGTTGTTGATAAAATATTGCCTGAGAAAGAGTTTTTCAGGGCGAGAATAAAAAATAAATTAAATGCTGTCCGTATATCGGTTTCAGAAAAGTCGCATGCCCCGATTTGCGTGAGGGCAAATAATATATTACTTTTTTGCATACGTTTTAGGATGGCAACCGTTGAAGATATTCTTGAGAACCAGTACAGGGAAGGAAAGAAGATAAACATGAGCAAAACCTCCAGAGAACTTCTGGAGGAATTGAAAGAGGAGTGCCCTCATGTTCCCGAGAAAGAAATCATACGTCTTTTCAAATCTGTGGCTGCAGGAACAAAAATGGTTGACAGTGCAATCATTGCCGCAGCCCACAATACAGAATACAACCTGACTCACCCTGCGCCAGAGCCAAAGCCCTGGATAGATGCATTTTTCACAGAAACCTCAAGGAAGATAATAACGCCCGAGAAACTGATGAAGAAAAAGAAACTTTATTCCAAATACATTGACATGATAAGCTCCCTCGAAGAAAAATATGACGGGGGCGAGATTCCGGACATAGCAATATTCAAGAGGAGAACAACAACTTTCCTGAAAGAAAATATTGGTGACAAAAAATGAGGATCGATATCCATCCGATACTTCAATTTGACAGGGAAAGAGAGATATCTTTTCTTTACAATGGTAATAAAATAAAAGCGTTTGAGGGAGAGACAATTGCATCTGCCCTCCACGCAGCAGGAATAAAGGTGCTTTCCCACAGCATAAAATTGAATCGGCCAAGGGGTTTTTTCTGCGGTATAGGTAAATGCTCTTCATGCCTCATGCGGGTGAACGGCGTTCCCAATGTCAGGACATGCATCACCCCTGTTGAAGATGGAATGGTCGTTGAGAGCGACGTGCAGCAGCTCCCCTCTGCAGAATTCCCCGGAAGCAATAAGGAAGACATAAGCGTTGACATTCTCGTTGTGGGCGCAGGACCTGCAGGCATTTCGGCGGCTATAGAGGCTGGTAAGAGGGGCGTGTCCGTCCTCCTTGTGGACGAAAATCCGATGCTTGGCGGCCAACTCATAAAACAGACACACAAATTTTTCGGTTCCAGAAAGGAAAGGGCTGGAACAAGAGGAATAAAAATAGCCGAGGAGTTGGAAGAGCAGGTGAGGGAACTCGAGAAAAATGGGAAAGTTAAAATCCTGCCGGGAACAAGCGTTTTCGGTTATTATGGTGGCGGAAGCAGTCATATGCTCGGTGCTGCAAACAAGATGAGCAATGTTATGTATCATATAAACGCAAAGAAAGTCATTTTTGCATGCGGTGCGCAGGAGAATATGCTCTCTTTTCCGGGAAACGACCTTCCTGGCGTTTATGGGGCTGGCGGTGTGCAGACGCTCATGAATGTTTATGGGATAAAGCCCGGGAAGAGAGTGCTCATGATAGGAGCAGGGAATGTGGGGCTGATTGTTTCATACCAGTTGTTGCAGGCTGGTGTTGAGGTTGATCGTGTTGTCGAAGCCATGCCAAGGATAGGCGGCTACAGCGTCCATGCTGCAAAGTTGAGGAGGAACGGTGTTCCGATTTATACATCTCATTCTGTGAAGGAGGTTTACGGAAAGGACAGGGTTGAGGGAGCAATAGTTGCAAAACTCGACGAGAACTGGAATTTCGTGGAAGGAAGCGAAGAAGATGTCAAATGCGATACTGTATGTCTTGCAGTGGGGCTGACACCTTCGGCAAGGTTGCTCTTCCAGGCAGGCGTAAAAAGAGATTACATTCCGGAGGCAGGAGGGTATGTCGCCATTCACAACATGGAGATGGAGACCTCTGTGAAGGGCATATACGTTGCAGGCGATTCCTCGGGAATAGAGGAGGCGTCGACTGCAATGCTTGAAGGAAAGATAGCGGGGCTCTCGGCGTCAATTTCCCTTACGGGAAGGGATAGCAGTACCACTGCAAAAATGGAGGAGTACATAAAAACCCTGGAAGAGATGAGGAGGGGCCCGTTTGGTAGCAAGGCGAGGGAAGCGAAAAGAAAAATCCTTGAGGAGGCATCAAATGAAGGAATATGAGAGAACAGGAGTAATCAGCATAGAAGAGATAAGGGTGCCGTCAGAGGAGCAATTAAAGAGAGGGGTTGCAATAACCGAATGCATTCAGGAGATACCATGCAATCCCTGCGTTGACGCATGTCCTGTAAATGCAATCTCAATGGAAGACATAAATTCCCCTCCTTTTGTTGACTATGACAGATGCACGGGATGCGCTCAGTGCGCCGCTGTATGTCCCGGGCTGGCAATATTTGTGGTAAAATTGGAAGATGAGAGCGCATTGATAACACTGCCCTATGAATTTCTGCCTCTGCCTGAAAAAGGGGAGGAGGTGGAGGCTCTTGACAGGGAGGGCAGGGGGGTGGGAAAGGCAATTGTGAGAAGGGTGGTAAAGAAGAAGGATAACACAGCCCTTGTGACCGTATCAGTTGACCGCAAACTTGCCATGGATGTGAGAAACATAAGGGTGTTGAGATGAAAATCATATGCAGGTGCGAGGATATTACAGAGGAAGACATAATAAAGGCAATAAGAGAGAAGGGATGCACAACGCTTGACGAGTTAAAGCATCTACTCCGTCTCGGCATGGGGCCCTGTCAGGGGAGGACGTGCATACCTCTTGCGGCTCGCATACTTGCAAGGGAGACCGGGAAGAAGGTGAGTGAGATAGAACTCCAGACAAGCAGGCCGCCTGTTGTGCCTGTTCCCCTGGGGCTGCTGGCAGGCGAGGAGGATGAAAATGATTGAGAAGGCAGATGTTGTCATTGTCGGTGGCGGAGTCAACGGGTGCGCACTTGCATATGAACTCTCTCTTAAAGGGATAAAGGCTGTTGTGGTCGAGAGGAAGCATCTTGCATCAGGGGCGACAGGGCGATGCGGCGCAGGGATAAGACAGCAGTGGTCATCAAGGGAAAATGCAGCGCTTGCAATAGAGAGCGTCAGGATATTCGAGCGCCTTGAGGAAGAACTCGGAAGCAGCATAGGTTTGAGACAGGGCGGTTATCTCATAGCGATTCACGATGAAAAGGATATGGAGCAGGCGGAGAAAAATGTTGAAATGCAGCGCTCGCTGGGGCTTGATGTTAGCATACTTGAGGCAGATGAGATAAACGATATTGTTCCCATACTGGATATTGAAGGCATGAAAGCAATAGGTGCGACATTCTGCCCTACAGATGGACATGCAGACCCGTTTAAGACTACATATGCATATGCAAATGCTGCAATGAGGAACGGGGCTGAAATATACAGGTTTACCGAAGTTCAGGACATTGTTACAGACGGAGAGGAGATAAAGGCTGTAAGGACGAACAGAGGAACAATAAAGACGGGCGTTGTTGTAAATGCGGCAGGGGCATGGTCAAAGAAAATCGCCGAAATGGCGGGCATAGAACTTCCGAATGTTCCTTACAAGAAGGAAATCATAGTCACTGAAAGAATGACTCGCATTTTTGACGCCATGGTCATCTCATTCAGAGACGGAATTTATTTCAGCCAGCAGGACGAGGGGCAGATTCTCGGTGGAATACCTCCTCCTGAAACCGTGACAGGATACAAAACAGAGCCGACCCTTTCCTTTCTTGAACACATGTCCAGCACGCTTACAAGGTATGCTCCTGTGTTGAAGCACATAAACGTGCTGAGGCAGTGGACAGGATTTTATGATGTCACCCCTGATGCATTGCCAATATTGGGGGAGGTTAAAGGGCTGAAAGGATTCATACAGTGTAACGGCTTTTCAGGCCATGGTTTCATGTTGTCACCGATGGTTGCAAAACTTCTTGCGCAACTCATAGCAGGAGAAAAGACATCCCTGCCCATAGGCCGTCTTAACCTCGAAAGATTCGAAAAAATGGATTTTGAGAAAGAAAAATCTGTTGTGGGATAATCAAAAAAGGGAGAAGGGTATAACCCCTCACTTGGAGAGGTATATCTCTATGGAGGAAACATTTATTTTATTTCCCTCCTCGTTGGTCACTTCTTCTGTAGCTATTTTTATGTCCTTCAGTTTTATGTCAGGCATGAAGCGCCTTCTCACTATCTCTGCGACGTCAACTGCTCTTGAGATGGCTCTGCCCCTTGCCTTTACGGCTACCTCGTTTGACCCAGAGTTCAGCTGGGTTATCGCCGCCAGCACATAGTTCATTGGCGGTTTGTTTCCGACATATATCACGTTATCTGTACCTGTTTCTTGGTTCATTTTTTCACCTCACTGGATTTGTCCGATGTCAGATAGCATTCCATAAATATAAATTTATCGACGGCTGGCAGGAAAAAATTGTGGCGCAAGAACAATATTGTCAGAAATAAGCAATATATAGTAGAACTGCATATAATTGCTTGTAAATTGCAATCAAAGACGAGGTAGTATGGTAGTAACGGAAAATGTGGGACGTATGCATATAGATAATATGGCACATAAGGGTATCTCTACAGAGGGAATATTCATTCTTAACAGCAGAGGCAATTTTGTCCATCTTAACAAAAAAGCGCTTGAGCTCCTGGGAAAAGTTCATTCAGAAATTGAAGGCAGGCATTTTACTTCTATCCTTCCGGAAAAAGAAAGAGGGAAAATTTATGGCCAGGAACTTCTCGAAGGAAAGGGCATAAAATATGTGATTTCCAAATTCGTTTATGACAGGAAACTTTCCCTCGAAGTTACAATAAATCCCATAGTCCAGGGAGGAAAAATCGTAATGTTTGTGGGCACAGTAAGGGATATCACCCCCATGGAGGATATGAAGGAGGAGGTAAGAAAGGCATTTTACAGGGAGAAGATTTTCAGGGAGAGCATATCTCACCACTTTTTCAATCCCCTTGTTATTGCAAGAGGGTATATCCAGCTTGTCATGGACAGCATGCCGGAAAGCGATGAAAGGAAAAGGCTGGAGGGCGCAAAGAAGGCACTTGGAAGAATAGAGGCGGTTGTGAAAAACGTGATAAAAAACGGCGATATAAAAGAGTAGATTACAGATGAAATGCGGGCAAAGCAATATGCATTTTCCCGCGTGCACACATATGGCCGTGCAGTATGTATAATGGATATAACAGATGGATATAACAGGAAGGATGTGGCAGGAATAAAAAATTATGGACCGGACGGGATTTGAACCCGTGGCCTCCACCATGCCAAGGTGGCGATCTTCCAACTGATCTACCGGCCCCTACTCCATGAATGTCTTTTTCTCATAAATCTTTTTCTAACTGCTTTTTTACCAGCTCAACTGCGATTTTTTTTGCATCCTCGAGTTTGTCTGTGAGGGGGCCGCCTGCCTGTGCGACCTCGCGCCTGCCCCCGCCCTTCCCCCCGAGGACGCTCCCTGTTTCAGATGCTATTTCGGAACAGTCTATATTCAGATCGGAAGAGGATGCGATTGTTATCATTGCAGATTTTTCACTCTTTTTTCCGGATATGACAACTGACTTCTCTTTCCCTGTCAGGCTTTTTATTGCGCCAGGTGCGAGATCATCCTGTGTGATTATTTTCACTCCGTTGAACGTTTCCACAGATGAAGAAGCAGCATTTTTCTGAAGGTTTTCAAGTTGCTTTCGGAGGTCTTTCCATTCCTCGAAAAATCTTTTCACGGTTTTTGGCAGTACTGAAGTGTTTACATTCAGTATGCCGGCTGCTTCCTTCAGCAATTCTTCCTGGTACTGGACGTATTCGAGCGATTTGTATCCTGCAGAGAATTTTATTCTCTCAACGCCGTCCTGTATTCTTTCAGTGCCTGTGATTTTTATGAATCCTATTTCTGCTGTATTGTCAACATGGGTGCCGCCGCATGCCTCCACCTCAACCTCCGGGATGAGGACTATGCGGAGAATCTTTCCTTTAGGAGCACCTCCCTGGTAAAGATGCATGCCGTACTTTTTTTCGGCTTCGTTCCTGGGAAGCCATTCCTTCAAAACGGCTTTTGCTTTCATGACAACAGCATTTGCTTCCCTCTCTATCTGCCTGACTTCTTCAGGGGTTATTCTTCTGAAATGGGAAACGTCAAGCCGTGCTTCATTCTCGTTCAGCTGGGAGCCCCTCTGCCATATATGGTTTCCGAGAACCTTTCTTGCTGAGGCATTTATGATGTGGGTTGCAGTATGGTGTCGCATCGAGGCATATCTCTTCTCCCAGTTTATTTCTCCCTCGATTTTTCCTTCAGATATGTTTTCATGCCCCTTCACAATATGAACGACAGCATCCCCACTTTTCTCAACCTTTAAAACCTCAAATTTTTTGCCATTCTGAATAAGAATGCCATTATCAGATTCTTGCCCTCCCCCCTCGGGATAGAACAGTGTTCTGTCGAGTATTACGCCTTTCCTGCCGTCGAAATCTCCTTTCCACAGCACTCTCCCTTCAAATCTTTTCTCATATGGCTTATCGTAAAACATCAACTCCGTTCTGTAATCAAATTGCTTTTCCTTTTTCTTTTCAGGAGCCTGTGCCCTGTTATGAAGTTCAGCCACCATTGAATAGAAATTTTCAGGAATTTTTATGTTGGCAATTTCTTTCACCACTTCTGGCGGTATGCCGTAGGTGTCATAAAAATGAACAAGATTTTCAGCAGATATACTTCCTTCCTTTTCTACAAATTGCTTCACAAACCTTTTCCCTTTCTCCAGGGTTCTGTAGAACTTCTCGCTCTCTATTCCTAGCATTTCCCTTATCACGTCCTTCGATTCCATCAACTCCGGGAAGTCAGAGGAGAGGGATTCCATGTGCATCTCGACAATGTCAGCAAGCTCTATGTCTGCACCTATGCGGGAAAGAAGGCGAAGCGCTCTTCTGATAACAAGCCGTGCGAGATAACCCTCCTCTGCATTGGACGGCACGACACCGTCACTGAGCATGAAAGCAAGGCACCTTGCATGGTCTGCCACTGCATATATATCATGCATGCTCGCTTTTTCCCTTGCTTTACTCCTAATTTTTTTTATCACGTCAGGAAATATTGCATCATACACTGTTGGAGAGCCGTTTGTGAGCCACACGAGCCGCTCGAGCCCATAGCCTGTGTCCACAATTCGCAAAGGCATTTCTGAATACCGTTCGCCGTTGACGACATATTCTCCGCTCTCGTCCCTTTTCAAACTCATAAATACAAGTGTTGCAACTTCCATGCCGGAGACAAGCACTTCGAGGCATACTCCCGCATTCCCTCCGCCGTACCATTCCCCTTCCTTATATGTCACCTCCTCTTTTTTGATTCCAATTTCCTCCAGAAAATCACTGCAGTACTTTATCGTTTCCTCCTTCCAGTAAACTTCCTCATGGTTGTTGAAGGCGTGATGTCCCATCATCTCGAACATGGTCAGGTGGCGCCCGCTTCTTCCCACTTCTTCCAGATCGTTGAGGCGTATGCTTGGCTGGGAAATAACAAGGGGATTTGCAGGCGGCGGCACCTCGCCGGATGTGACATGGGGCTGGAAATCTGCTATGGATGCTATTGTCAGATAAATGTCGGAGCGCCATCTTGCCACCACGGGATAGCGTTTCAGGCGAGTATGGCCATTTCTTTCAAAAAATGAAAGAAAGGATTCTCTCATTGACGAAAGAGTATGCTTTTTGTTCCCTGCAGGATTGCCTATGAAGGAATAGTTCACGCAGGGAGCGTCACCGCATAACTCCTGCTTCTCGTTCTTTGTCCAGAAATAAGAACCGCATTTTTTGCATTTTTTTCTTACAAAACCTTCCTGCTCAAAGA
>VBQP01000017.1:20991-23331 GCA_008297795.1 Thermoplasmata archaeon
GGAGGGATTTCTGTAAATCTGATTGCATTCTGCCTATATATGAGGAGGTTTTATAAAAATTTATAGAATTTGGGCAGAAAGCGAATATTTATTAACATCTGCGCAATTTCCAGTGTGCTGATTATTTCCTAATCCCTCCTCCCGTTATTTTGCATGTTAGATATCCCAAAAGTCCAAAACCCAGCCGAAGGATGCCAGAGAAAGACAGTTGCGTCTGGAACATCTTCTGGGGCGAGTAGCTTCTCCACAATCTTCCATGTTTGAGTGTTAGTTGTTTTCTCCCATAACCATACCAGAAAGATTGCTTTATCAAACTAACAAAGTTTTGGGCAGTTCTGCGATAGATTATGGCATTAGGATTGTATAAAATTTTGGCCCCAATATCGACAGCTCTTAGGTTTAAATCAATATCTTCTGCAGTTATAAATCTGGTGTCGAAGCCGCCAATTCTATCAAATAATTCTTTCTTATATGCAAGATTGCAGGAAGGGTAGGTTATATCTTCGCAATCTTTATATTTTACGCTGACTCTTTTTATCTCTTGGAATGGACCCTTATTTATAGTTTCTCCAGCAACAACACCATATCCCTCTTTTATCCCTTTTCTCAATTCTGTTAGCCAGTTTTTATCTGCTTTGCAGCCGCCATCTGTAAACGCTATTACATCTCCTTTAGATTTTTTCACTCCGAAGTTTCGTCCTTCCCCTCTGCTTCCCCCATGAATATAAAGTTTTATTTCTCCGTATTTTTCTGCATATCTTTTTACTATTTCTGGCGTTCCATCATCGCTATTGGCATCTACAATTATAATTTCAAAGGGTTTTTCTTGAACGAGGAGACTGTCAAGTAGCTCACTTATACTGTCTGCTTCGTTTCTCACGGTAATAACGATGCTTATTAACACCATTTTGACATGGAAAAGATTCTAATATAGTTTTGTATAAAAATTTTAAATACAAAACTTTGCATTGCTGGGTGTATGAAAAATATTGTATTGATTACCGTCGACTGCCTTCGAGCAGATCATATGTCGTGCTATGGGTATCATAGAAATACGACGCCCTTTCTTGATGGATTGGCAAGGAAAGGCATGTTCTGCAAAAATGCATTTTCCAATGGACCCAATACCCGCCATTCAGTTCCATCTTTTTTGACTTCTACATATCCCCTCCTTTTTTTAAGTGAGGTGGAAAGCGGAAAATTTCACAGGGGAAGGAAAAGTGTAGCAGAATTACTTAAAGAAAGAGGATATACAACTGCTGCAATCCATTCGAATCCATATGTATCAAAATTTTATGGATATGACAGGGGCTTTGATTATTTCAATGATTTTTTGGTTGGGCAGGTAGAGGACGAGATAAAAAGAAATAAAATAAGCAGGGCATTGAATGAAACGATAAAGGCATTCAGGGCTGTTTTCATGAAAAAGTTGCCCCATGAAGATGGGCAGAGAGTAAACGAAGAAGCAATTAGATGGGCGGAAGGTGCCGGAGAGCCCTTTTTTTTATGGTTGCATTATATGGATGTTCATATGCCTTATATTCCCCCAAACAAGTTTCTGGATGAATTGGGGCTGAAAAGATATAGTTACACAAAAAAGGTATGGTTGGGGAAAAAAATCGATGATATCAAGATGAGGGATGAAATAAAGGACGATGAAGTGGAGGATTATATAAATTTGTATGATGGTTCCATAAGATATACTGACTTTGTACTGAAAGAACTGATAACGGAGCTGAAAGATAAGTATCCTGAAACTATTTTTATAATAACCGCTGACCATGGGGAAGAGTTTAGGGAACATGGCGGTTTAAGTCATTTAGAAAAACTCTATGAGGAACTAATCCATATTCCTCTGATGTTTTATGGTAAGGATGTAAGGCATAAAATTGTTGAGAGGCCAGTTTCTTTAGTGGATTTAGTGCCCACTATCCTTGATTTTTTAGATATGGGTGAAAATGAATGGCTGCAGGGAGAAAGCATTTTCAGGTCATCAAAGGATTTTGTGATAGCAGAAGCATGGAAAAATGAAAGATTAACTGCATATAGGGATAAAGAATGGAAATTGATCGTTGGGGGTGGTAAAAAGGAATTATATAATCTTGTGGAGGATGAAAAGGAGGAATATAATTTATATAATAAGGAAAGATACAAGAAAGAGGTTAATGAATTTGAAAAAATACTAAATAATCATATAAAAATCTTGGAAGAAGAAAGGAGAAAAAGAAAAACATGGCTACAGAAAGAAAAGATAATAAGGGAAATAAGAAAATTAAAAATAAAAAGGTATTGATGATTCTGTCAAATCCTTTAATGGTGGATCCAAGAGTTTTTAAGGAG
>VBQP01000065.1 GCA_008297795.1 Thermoplasmata archaeon
TCTTTATGCTCGACAAGAGGCTGAAGAGCATCTGCAAACTTTTCTGGCGTGATGATGAGCAGGTCATAGGTATCCGGGAAGGAGGATTGCTGTTTTTTGAACTCGATTTTTATATCAATTTTGTCCGTATATTCAACTGCACCTGATGCAGGGAAATATCTTGCAGGATGTGCCTCTACTGTTAAAAAGACAACGTGCTTCCCGTTCTGCATCCCAACTCCTATCCTGTAATCAAACCATTTTTCAGGATATGGCTCAGATGATGAATATATCTTCTTATTCTCCTTCACTGATACAGCATGGGTGTCCATCCTTACCGCTCCAACTGAAGGAGCAATTTTTTTGTCTATGCTCCTGGTGTGAATATCGGATATCTCACAATCGACTTTCAGTATTTTCGTATTGAAAGGAAATGTGAATGTTCTTACGGCGACAGGCATGGCTGGTGCACCTTTGCCAATTGTATGATAATCTGCTCCCTCAACAGCCACATATGAGTATTTTTCCCCGTACAATACCTCAGGTGCGGAGAAAGTCATGGAATAGGTCATGCTTTCTGGAGTTTGCTTTGCTCCCATGCTTTTGCCTTTCATTTCGCCAAACTGCATCCCTGCAAGAGGGGCGCTGCCCAGCAGTAAAATTACAATTCCTATGCTTCCCAAGATTGCTTTTGTTCTGTTCATGTTTTTGCCTCCGAGCATAAAACGGCAATCGCTTTTTAAAGATTCTTGATTGCCCTGCCAACATATTTATACAAAATTTTAATTCCTGCGAGAGATAAGATGGGAAACATAAACGTTGCATTGCTTGGCGAGAAGGGCTACGGTAAGGAGATAGGAAAGAAAGGGACGGAGAGCGACATAACGTTTTATAATCTGAAAAAGGGAAACGATACTGTAACCATGGTGGAACCATTCGGTTATCCCGACAAACTTTCATCCCTCTTCCATTCAATCAGTCTTGCAGATTTTGCAATTTTTGTTGTTTCCGACATAGATGCTTATCTTGGAGAGCAGCTCATAGCAGTTGCCTCTGCCGGCATAGAAAAAGGAGCATTCATCCTGAAAAATTATCACACTCCTGATGAAATAAAGCCCCTAATAAGAGACATGCCTTTCGAAAACTACCAATTTTTTGAAGATGACCCGATAAAAATAAGAGAATTTCTTCTCGAAATGGCAGGGAGCAGGAAAAGCACCGAGGCGGAAAACGGAAGCGTGGTAATAGACCACTTCTTCAATGTTAAAGGAGTGGGGGCAGTTGTTCTTGGAACAGTTGTCTCTGGAAGCATAAGAAAGCATGACGACCTTGATTTACTGCCTCTCAAAAGAAAAGTTCATGTCCGCTCCATTCAGAAGCACGACGATGATTATGACATTGCCAGTAAAGGTGACAGGGTGGGACTGGCATTGAAAAACGTGGAAAGCGACGAACTCAGAAGGGGGGACGTTCTGACATCTGAAAAACTTATTTCAGCAGATGAAATAGAAATAAAATTGCTTAAAAACAGATACTGGAAGAAAGAGATTAGAGAAGGGATGATTCTTCATATAGGCAACTGGATGCAGTTTGTGCCTGCAAGAGTGAAAAATGTAGAGAAAGAGAAATTAACACTATCTGCTGACAGACCGCTGATATTCAATGAAAGTTCAAGATTTTTCATGAGCCATCTGGATTCTGGCATTCCCAGAGTTATCGGAAGCGGTTTCATCATTCAGTAGGAAATTACGGCTTTCACCCCTTTGCTCTGCCTTATTCTTGAGATCATGCTGCCGGGAAGTGGTTTTTCTGTGACAATAAAAAGCCTTGGCTCTTTTGAAAGACGGAAGTCATCAACTATTGCCTGACGTATGCTTATTTTCGCCTTTGCTATGATGGACGAAACAGAAGCAAGTATACCGGGCATGCTTGCATCAACAGGTACTATCTCCACCACCCCCCAGTTCATTTGAGGAGCAACTTCCTTCAGGTGGCAGGTGGGCTGGAGCATCATGAAAATTTTTCTCAACTCTTTATTTTTCCATATTGTTTCTAACTGTACTTACGACAGCCCTCCTATCAACACCCACCGCCCTTGCGACCTTGGAGAAAGAAAGTTCTATGCTGCCGCAGAAAATCTTGTCCTTCTCCACTTTCAGCCCGTACATGAGCAGAAGTTCCGCAACCTTCTGCTGCGCAGGGAATTTTCTGAAGGACGAGTACAGTTTTTTCCACATAAGAATATATATGAATGGCATATAAAAAACTGTGTTAGGCAAAAATATCCTTTAAAGTTTATTTTTATACTTCATTGTATAATTTTATACAAAGATTTAAATATTGTTTTTAGATATCGCTTCATGCAAACAGAAACAAAGATCATGCTGGATGAAAATGATATGCCTGACAGATGGTACAACATACAGGCAGACCTGCCGTCGCCGCCGTTGCCACCCCTCAACCCCCAAACTTTTGAGCCTCTTAAACCGGAAGAACTCTCTGCTCTATTTCCGAAAGAACTCATACGCCAGGAGATGAGCCGTGAGAGATGGATTCCCATACCTGAGGAAGTTAAAGATATATACCGTCTGTGGAGACCCTCTCCGCTCTACAGGGCAAGACGGCTTGAAAGAGCGCTCAAAACACCTGCAAGAATATATTACAAATGGGAGGGAGTCAGCCCCCCGGGCAGCCATAAGCCCAACACCGCAGTTGCGCAGGCATACTACAATGCAGAGGAGGGAATAGAGCGCCTCACCACAGAAACAGGGGCGGGGCAATGGGGCTCCTCCCTTGCGTTTGCCACTTCCTTCTTTGACATGAAATGCACTGTCTACATGGTTCGCATAAGTTATGAGCAGAAACCATACCGCAAAGTTCTCATGCAGACATGGGGGGCGGAGGTTATTCCCAGCCCCAGCACCAGGACACAGGCAGGCAAGCAGATGCTTGAACAATTTCCGGAAACAACAGGGAGTCTTGGAATGGCAATAAGCGAGGCTGTTGAAGATGCTGCAACCCATGAAAATGCTCATTATGCGCTCGGCTCTGTTCTCAATCATGTTTCCCTGCATCAGACGATCATAGGGCTTGAGATGAAAAAGCAGTTCGAGAGCATTGATGAATATCCTGATGCTGTTTTTGGATGTGTCGGCGGCGGGAGCAACTTTTCCGGCGGCAGTTTTCCTTTCATCATGGACATTTTGAACAAAAAAAGTGATGTGGAGGTGGTGGCGTGTGAGCCAATGGCGTGTCCTACTCTCACAAAGGGGATTTACCGTTACGATTTCGGAGATACTGCAGGACTCACGCCTCTGCTGAAGATGTACACTCTTGGCCATACTTTTGTGCCTCCGGGCATACACGCAGGGGGGCTTCGCTATCACGGCGATGCTCCCCTCCTATGCCAGTTGGTTGACAATGGCTACGTGAAGGCAAAGGCTTTTTACCAGAACGAGGTGTTTGAAGCAGCAGAGCTTTTTGCCCGCACCGAAGGATTTGTCATAGCACCCGAATCTGCTCACGGACTGAAGGGCGTAATCGACGAGGCAAGAGAATGCAAAAAAACAGGTGAGGAAAAAGTGCTTTGCTTTGTGAACAGCGGGCACGGACATTTTGATCTTTCAGCATATGACTCATACAACAGCGGACAACTGGTAGATTATGAATATCCTTCAGAACTCATCCAGGAAGCCCTCAAAAATCTGCCAGAGGTGGAATCAATATAATTGGACATAATTAAAATGAAGATAGGCGTTGTCGTCAATCCAATAGCAGGAATGGGCGGTGCAGTCGGCTTGAAGGGCACAGATGGGGTGGCGGAGGAGGCGGCAAGGCGCGGCGCCCGCCAGATATCAATACCGAGAGCAAGAGAAGCACTGGCAGGCATTGAGAAATATGGAGAAGTGATAACATGTTCATCCTCTATGGGAGAGGACTGCCTTGATGCTGGTGAAAGAAATTTCGAAATTGTATATGAGCCTGCAGACCGTACGACATCTGAAGATACAAAAGAGGCATGCAGAGAATTTCTGAGGAAAAATGCAAAACTCATAATTTTCTGCGGAGGTGATGGAACTGCAAGAGATGTTTTAAGCGTGGTGGGAAAGAAGGTGCCCATTCTGGGTGTGCCTGCTGGCGTGAAAATGCACTCCTCTGTTTTCTCTATCAGTCCGCGTGCAGCCAACAGGGTTATTTTGGATTTTCTGGAAGGAAATGCATCTGTGGTAGATGCAGAGGTGATGGATGTGGATGAAGATGCTTTCCGCAGAGGTGAGATCAAAATAAGGCATTACGGAGATGCGTCTATTCCATACAAAAAAATTCTGATGCAGCAGGGGAAACATCTATTTTATTCCCCGGATGAAAAAATTTACAAGGATGCAATGGCATCTTTCCTCTCTCTCGTAATGAGGAAGGGGACTTATATTGTTGGGGGAGGCAGCACCACAGGACATATCGTTAACTCCATGGGAATGGAAAAAACATTGCTTGGAGTTGATATAATAAAGGACGGAGAATTATTTGTAAAGGACGCATGCGAGAGCGATATCCTAGAGAGTTTGAATGGCGGAACGACAAGGATAATGGTTAGTCCCATGGGTAGACAGGGGTTCATATTCGGTAGAGGAAATCAGCAGATAAGCTCCGAGGTGATAAAGAGAGTGGGTACAGAGAATATAATCCTGGTGGCAACTCCCTATAAACTATCACAGACCCCTCATCTTTTCGTTGATACAGGCGATGCCAAACTGGATAAAAAATTGAGCGGCTGGAAAAGCGTGATTACGGGATTTGGGCTTGCAGAAAGAAAAAAAGTAATCGGCATGTGACATCTCATATTTTTCTCAAAAGCATTGATTTTATAAAATCCTGTCGATTGAATGTCCCCACGACTTTGAAACCATAGGGTATGAACTCTTTTTTCCCGTAAATTTTATCCATGAAATCCCAGGGTTTTCTTGCAACAATTTTTGCATCATCTCTGGCTTCATTTCTAATTCTCTCAAATACCTTTTCTTTTCTCTCGGTTCCACACCAAGAGATATGATTATAACATCAAAATTTGAAAGAGGATATGTCATGGCATCTCCCTTCTCTATCTTTATTTTTTTATCCAGTTCATATTTTTTCACCATCCCTCTTGCTTTTTCGACAGCTTTCTTGTCCCTATCAATGCCCACAAAATGCGCCTCCATATTTCCTGCAAGTATTAAAAGGGTGTTCGGAACAGCACCGCATCCTACATGCAGAACTTTATTTCCTTTCTTTATCTCCACCATCTCAAATTCATCCAATGTCATCTTTTCAAAAAATTTTGTATATAGCCTTCCAAAAAAATTTGTTGAAAGAATCTTTTCCAGTGTGCGAAGTGCAAGGTCATGAAAACTCTTGCTTTTCTTTGCCATCCATGAGTGAATGACAGAGCATTTTAAAAAGTATACACAGCATGGCAGGCATATGTGTTATTGCATATCACGATTTTACAAAAATATCGTTTTGTTGAATATTTCTATACGTAGTATATATAATATCTAAACTATATTAAACTTAGATACAGTTATGCGATACTATATCCAAACCACATCCCATAGCCAAGCAATTAATCAGCAATTTAGTATATTAAGTATATGTATTATAGATATTAAGAAGTCTTAAACCACCATTTCATTGTATCAATACATTTTCGGCAATTCCTGATACCCAGTAACACGGCAAATAAGCATGGCTGGGCAGCACTTATCGCCGGCGCGCAACTCATTTGGTGCATTGGTAAGCAATATGATTCACTTCTGCTGACCTTTAAACAGGAGATTTCAATGCATCATCTTAACTCATAGAATAGCAGTGCAGAAACCATATTTTTCAATATTTGCCACAACTTTGCCAATATCGGGGGGGTTTCATGCAAAAAAGGCAATTTCATTCAATTTTTCACAAAGTTTATATAAAATTCGCCGATTTAAGTGTCCATCGGTTTACCGTTGGACACTTTAGGGATGGGAAAATGAAGAGAGTTGCGATATATACACGTGTTTCAACCGAGGATCAGGCAAAGGAAGGCTTTTCGCTCGATGCCCAGATGGAGAAACTCAGAGCATACTGTAGTGCAAGAGGATGGGAAATTGTGAAAGAATATGTGGACAACGGCTACAGTGGCAGAGACATAAACCGTCCTGCCTACAAAAAGATGATGGAGGAAATAGATGAATGGGACATGCTTCTCGTAATGAAAATGGACAGAATCCACCGCAACAGCAAAAACTTCATGATGATGATGGAGAATCTGAATGAAAAAGGCAAAGAATTTGTTTCAATGACAGAGAGCCTTGACACCTCCACAGCCATGGGCAGGTTTGTGATGGACATTATCCAGCGCATAGCCCAGCTTGAAAGCGAGCAAATAGGGGAGCGTGTTTACGTTGGTATGAGACAGAAAGCGAAAGACGGTAAGGGGGTACTGGGTTCTCCTGCGCCTTACGGGTACGAATATAAAAATGGAGAACTTGCAGAGGTGGAGGGTGAGATAAATACTGTCAGAAAAATATATGATATGTATCTGGAAGGGAAATCTCTGGGAGATATAGTAAAATGGCTCGAAAGTGAGGGAATAAAAACAAAAAGGGGGGGAAAGTGGAATAAAAAGACCGTTTCGAGAATACTTTCCAATCCCATATACTGTGGACTAATAGAGTGGGAGGATATTATTTCTCCGGGAAAACATAAGGGGGTGGTGAGCATGGAAGAATTCAATAAAGTCCAGAGAATCAAACACAGGAGAGCCCGTCGCAAGGGAGAAAATTTTGTGATAAACAATTCCAGCAATTCCTTCGGAAAGGACATTATATCGTAATAGCATATTTAGGAAATTTAGTATAGATATAATATATACTCAATATAGTTTAGTAGTATAAATTTGATTGCAGGGGGCAAGCAATATTTGGTTTTTTATCGGCAACTACCAATTTGATTGCAAAATACCAAAACTAAGTATACACATTATATATACTGAATATACTAAGTATATTTTACTACTGTTTTTCTCTGTTTTTTGATATCTCGAGCGCCAGCTCCCTCAAAATCTTTGTTTTTTTGTCGACTTTATCAACCACAACCCTCCCCTCTCTCTTCCACCACCTGCTTGGATGCGCATTCTCTTCTTTTTGGGGATTCAACCCCATTTTCTTTGCGGCTTTGAATATTTCTTCAATTGAAGCATTGGGAACGGCTATTTCCTTCGCAACTCTCCTGCCACCCCCCCTGCTCCTCCTTCGGTCAAAGTAGATGGGCCATAAAATATATTTGTCCCTAGGCATCTTTCTTTATCAATACAGCATTTATACATCCGTCCTGTCCAGGGCGGGATGTCACCCTCGCCTTGCCAAGTTCTGTTTCTATGACTGCACCTTTTGTTATTATATCTCTTCTGACATAATGTGGATTCGCCGGATTTTCGAGAACGTCTTTTATCTCCACCCTTTTCGTTACATTTGTTTCCGGGTCTGTCACATTCGCAACATTCGTGGCAAGAACTCTAATCCTTGTATTTCCCCCCCTTATCCTGACTTTTTTATGTCTTTTTTCACCAATAACTGGAAGAATCGGCTCTCTCCCAAGTTCATACCTTCTTTTCTTTCTCGCGAGTTTCAGTTTCCCGCCTGTTTCCTTCCTTTTTGACTTACCTTGCCATTTCATTTAATTCCTCCAGATGTTTCCACTTTTCATCCACTTCTTCCTGTATTTTG
>VBQP01000066.1 GCA_008297795.1 Thermoplasmata archaeon
CCTCCTCTGTCAAATCTTTTATGGAAACTATATCTCTCCCCTTGAAATTCATCATTCATATATGGAAATGGTGTTAATAAAAGTTGGTGATATTTAAAATTCTGTGGAGAGATTCTTTTCCAGTATTGAAAGTTTATTCTTTGCCCTTTCCATTATCTCGTTTGCCAGAGATACTAAAAGGGAGAGGTATTTTTCATCGCATAGCAGTTTTCCGTCAATTCCAAGAGGAACATCCATCTCCTCTGTGCTCGATATCTCAACAGCAACTCTCTTTCCTATTGCACGTATGCTGGAGTTTTTGAATCCGCTCTGTTTCGCAACCTTTATCAGTCTGTATGCTGCATCCAAATCTGATGCAGAAACATGGAAAATAGGGGGCTGGGCAAGCATCCATATCTCTCCTTCCCTTGCCTTTCCCAGCGCATTTTTTATATCATCAAGAGCAATATTATCTTCCCATTTTCCAAGAAATTTTGCTCCCACCTTATTTCCGAGTGAAGGGATTTCGAGTATGACTATTCTTCCCGAGCAGCTGCTCGTCGTGAAGAATTCATCAATGCCATTCAGTTTTTTTATAATAGGAATCGCCTTTTCATCAACCTCTTTTTTCTCTATTGCCTTTTTCAAAGATTCCATTGCCCTTTCCTTTGCCTGCAGGAAGCTCCTGTTAGTTATCTTTTCCACTTCCCTGCCAAGAGGGCGTATCATTTCTTTCAGCTCCCCCCTCCTTATTGCCATTGCTCCTGCAACTCCTATGATGATTCCTGCCATGGAGTCAGCGATCAAATCCGTCATTGTATCGTGCAGGCTTATCTGTGCTACGGGCACACCATGAGAAAAAATCTGGTCAGATGCAAATTCTCCCATTTCCCATATTGTTCCCATTGCCATGGTGAATATGGCTATGAAAAAACCAACCATGACTATATCCATATGGAGACCTTTCCAGTAAACGTCGAGCAGATAAACCACCGTCAATCCAAGGAATGCCACAATGGCAGAAACGGAAAAATGAGCTATTTTGTCGTAAAATGCAAAGGAATAGAGATGCAGTACACCTCCCCATACATGAAAGGAAAACGCTAAGACAATGAGCAGTTCCACAATCCAGGGCAGGGAAATATGATAACTTCTCTCTATGAAAAGTGGACTCATTGCAAGCAGGAAGGCAAAGAAGCACCCCACAGCCCATTGCCAGTCATGCCTGTATGCAGACCATATTCCCATCAGAAGAATTACACCTTTGAGTACATGCGATACAGCCACTCCTATTTTTTCTTCTTCCACATAGGTGTAACGCTGTGGAATATTAAACATTTTTATATGAATATGGCTCGGGCTATGCAATAAAGAAATGGAAAAAGCGGGTTGATTCCAGCCCTACTTTGCAAGGTTTATTTCCATTGAGGATACGTTTCTCTTGCCGCCTTCCTCGGATTCTATTTCCTCTGTTCCTATGGAGATATTCGTTACCTTTACATCTGGCAGAAACTTGTTTTTCACTATTTCGGCAGCGTCAACAGCCCTTGAAATGGCTTTTCCACGGGCTTTCAGAACAACGTTGTTCGCTCCCTGCTCGAATTCCGTTATAACGGCAATCACGTAGCTCATTGGCGCTTTGTTTCCGACAAATACTATACTTCCTTCGTTCTTTTCTTCGTCCACTATATCACCGCTCCCCTCAACATAAAATGTTATTTAAAATTTTTCGTGGTTTTACCCATACAGTCCATCTTTGTAATGGCGGTAGAGGCGTTTTACTGATTTGTCATAAGCAAGCCATTTCTTTTCCAGAGCGGGGCTTTCATTCCTTAGATTTTTGAGCACTTCCTCCCTTATCTCGCTGCTCTCTATTTTTTCCTTATCAATTTTTTCTATGTCTTTTGCAATCTTTCTTGCCACCTCTGGCTTTGCTCCGCTCTTAACTGCTGCGACCACAATTTTTTCAGGGATGAACTCTTCCCTGCCGTCTTTTTTCACAACGATTTTTGGCATGATGTTAAATGCAGATAAACTTAAATCATTTTTTCCTATAACACCATGCACAAAGTTGCTTTGACAATCGGTGGCTCTGATTCCTCAGGAGGGGCGGGCATACAGGCGGATTTGAAATCCTTTGCGATTGCAGAGGTGCATGGTACTTCTGTTATAACATGTATCACCTCACAAAATACGAAGGGGGTGAAAAGCATTTATCCCTTGCCCTTAAATGAAGTAGAATCCCAGATCAATGCCATTATGGCTGATTTCGACATAGGGGCTGCCAAAACCGGAATGCTTTACTCGCCTGATGTCGTGAAACTCGTGGCAGAGAAAATGAAGGGGGTAAGGCTCGTTGTCGACCCCGTGCTTTCGTCAACCACAGGCTATTCTCTCTCATCCCCTGGCATCGAGGATGCGATAAAAGAATATCTCCTGCCCCGGTGTTATATTATTATGCCCAACGCTGGGGAGGCGGAGAAACTCTGCGGAATCAAGGTGGAAAGCGTGGATGACGCAAGAAAGGCATGCATCTCTCTCCACAAAATGGGGGCAAAAAATGTTCTGATAAAGGGGGGCCACATCGAAGGAGATGCTGCAGATATATTATTCGACGGCAAAAAATTTTATATCTTTGCACTTCCAAAAATGGACAGAAAGGCACATGGTTCTGGTTGCACTTTCTCCGCCTTCCTTGCGGCACTTCTTGCAAAGGGATATGCTCTGTCAGAAGCAGCAGGGAGGGCAAAGGCGTATACATGGTCTGCAATTGCAGGCGGGGTTTCGCCCGGCGGGGGGGTGGATATCGTATGGCAGAGGGGAGAGCGCATTCCTGTTGCAGATGCCATAACCTGGCAGATGGATGGCGATTACAGAAGGCAATATGAAGAGCAGATGGAGAGGGCAAAGATATGGATTTCTTTGCAGAATGCAGTTGATGAATTACTGTCGTTCCTTCCGCCTGCTTTTGTGCCGGAGGTGGGAATAAATTTTGTATATGCAATGGAAGGGGCATCCTCACATGAGGGGATATGTGGCATAGAGGGCAGGATTGGGAGGAAGGGCAGAGTTCTTTTCCAGTCAGGGGAATGCAGATTCGGTGCTTCGAAGCATATTTCCTCCATCGTTCTTGCATGCATGAAGCATGACAAAAACATGCGCTCTGCCATGAATGTTGCATACTCCGAGAAAATTTTGACAGCATGCAATAAAGCAGGTCTTGAGTGCGCAAGTTTTGACCGAAAATATGAGCCGCCCAACATATCCACGATGGAGTGGGGGACAGACCATGCAATAGCCGAACTCGGGCATGTCCCGGATGTGGTGTGGGACAAAGGCGGAATCGGCAAGGAGGCAATGATTCGCATTATCGGCAGAAATCCGGACGAAGTTCTGAGTAAGGTAAAGGCGATTGCTGGATGCCTGAGGTAAAAATAATTAAATGAAAAGATGTTCCCACCGTGTAAAATGAGAGCAGAGATAAGGGTGACGGGCATTGTTCAGGGTGTGGGATTCCGCCCATTCATTTACCGCCTTGCCATTGCGAATGCCCTCAGAGGTCATGTTCTCAACCTGGGTGATGCGGGGGTGGAGGTGGTGGTTGAAGGGGACGAAAATGCCATAAAAAAATTTATCTCTGAAATGAAATCAAAAAGACCGCCTCTTGCCAGTATAGAAAACATCGATATCGTATGGAAAAAAAGCGAAGGGTTGAAAACATTCGAAATCAAAAAAAGCAGCGATAAGATGGGCGGGAGAGAACCATCGGTAATACCTCCCGATATAGGCATATGCGATGATTGCATAAAGGAAATTACAGATCCCGAAAATAGAAGATATAACTATTTTTTCACGACATGTACAAATTGTGGTCCGAGGTATACCGCAATAAAAAAACTTCCATACGACCGACGGAACACAACAATGGACGAGTTTCCAATGTGTGAGAAATGCCATGAGGAATACACTAATCCGGCAGATAGAAGATATCATGCCCAGACAGTTGCATGCAGCGAATGCGGTCCGCAGGTCTATCTTCTGGATGGAGAAGGAAGGAAAGTGGAATCGGGCAGCAGGGCGATATGGAAGGCAGGCGAATTGCTCATGAATAAGAAAATTATTGCGATAAAAGGAAATGGAGGCTTTCATCTCTCCTGCTCCGCATTCTATCCTGATGTGATAAAAAGATTGAGGGTGGCACTCGGGAGAATGCAGAAGCCCTTTGCTCTGATGGCAGGCAGCATTGAGGGAATAAAAAGCATTGCGCATGTAAGCAAGGAGGAGGAGATGGCGCTCACATCTTACATAAAGCCGATTGTGGTTTTGGAGAAGAAAAGAGAAATGGAGGAGGTTGCGCCTGAACTTCACAATGTGGGAATCATGCTGCCGTATACAGGGCTTCATGTCATGATTTTTCAGAGATGCAGCCATCCTATTGTCATGACATCTGCAAACATGCCAGGAGAACCAATTATTTACAGAAATGAAGAGGCTATAAAAAAACTAAGGGGGAAGGTGGATTATTTTCTGGTGTATGACAGAAAAATTGCGCACAGATGTGACGATTCTGTTGTAAGATTTGTTGATGGAAATTTATCTCTTATACGCCGTTCTAGGGGCTATGTGCCTTCACCTGTGAAACTGCCTTTCGGCACCGGGAATGTGCTTGCCTTTGGGGCTGAGCTGAACGTTACATCATGCGTCCTTTCAGAAGGAAAGGCATTTTTATCGCCTTATATAGGAAACACAACAAAATTTGATACGATGCAGTTTCTGGAGGAAGAAACAGAACATATGCTAAGTCTCACAAACGTGAAACCGGATGTAGTTGCCCATGATTTGCATCCTCACTTTGCAACAACGAAAATGGCAGAGGAGTTCGGGAGGGAGCACGGCATACCGTCTGTGCCTGTCCAGCACCAATCATGCCCACATAGTGTCTGTGATGGGCGAGCATGGGATTGGGGAGGCGGTTGGTATTGCAATCGATGGGGTTGGCTACGGTGGCGATGGCAAGATATGGGGTGGCGAAATTCTCCACTGCTATCCCGACAGATATGAAAGAATAGGGCATCTGGAGGAGCAAATTATGGTCGGAGGGGACCTTGCCACCACCTACCCACTGAGAATGGCTGCAGGGGTGCTATATG
>VBQP01000018.1 GCA_008297795.1 Thermoplasmata archaeon
GGATGAATAATATGCTACTAGATTTACTATAAATACCAGTATCTCGCCTGCGATTACTGAAATTGCCACCATTTCAAAGATTGGTAGAATCCCAATACCGATAACCATACTTATAATAAAAGCAAAAGAACCTATTAGGGAAAATATGATTATGCCTATTATATGCATTGATAAAAACATTTTTCGGGCGTTTTTTGGAGGAATTAAACTATATTCGAGAGAACCAATATGGAGCGCTGATGAAAACTTTGCGGCTAAGATGCCACCAATCGCTCCCCCGTCCTCCAAAAACGCCGGTATCATGGTCAGAATGCCTGCTATTCCTATCAACCCTTCGAATGAGTTACCAAGGATAGAGCCGGAGAATGTATCCAACAACCCACTCAGTAACATTATAATCGAGCTTTCTAACAGGATTTTTTTGAGGTACTGACTTGAAATCTTAGAAAATGGGATGAATATGCTTATCACTCCGAGAACAATAAATATATAAAAGAGGACAAGTTTCGCCTCTCCTCCCATTCCAATAACCATGTGGAGTGACAGGAAAAGAAAAGGCAGTGTAATTATATCGCCTGCGAGAGTTATTATCGGGGTTGTGACATTATCAGGATCCCACCCTCTGCGGTAACTGAAAAATGCCGTGGCTATTGTGAGCGCCAGCATGAAAAACGAGCATGAAAAACGCTGAAAAAATTCCTGCAAGAAGTGATATCAGCACCATATCGGTCATCTCCACATCCATCCCCAGTAAATGTGCCGTTAATGCTGCTATTATGCCAAGGTATATACTCATCAAAATTGTGAGAATAAATGAGGAATTTACATTATCCCTCAATATTTTTCCCTTAAAATCAGGGGAAATCTGACCTGTATGGAGTCCTGTCCCGAGCCTTGAGCCAAGAGATGCAAATATGTTTCCCCTCATACCTATGGCAGGAGGAAGCAGAACAATGAGGGCTGGAAGTACGCGCAGGCTGGAAGTCGATACGCCCATTATTATTCCTGTTATGAGGTCACCCATCGTGCAAAGCAAAAGAGAAAATAAGGACTCCTTGAAATCTCTAGAAACCAAATTTTTGAGAGAGTGCAAAATAGGCAGGGATGGCTGATTGGTATTTTTTGCCTTCTCCACTCTCTCCATATTTATCACATCCGTAAGGTTTACCAGGGGGTTCTTTTTTGTCTGACATGCGTGATATCTAAATTTATAACCATTTATATGTTTTTGCTTGATGCGTGTTATCTTTTAACACCCATAATCATAGAGAAAAAGGGGAAGCACATCCCAACAAACATTTTTTATACTTTTTTTTGTATTATAATGGGGTATGGGTAGGGAGCCGCTCAATGATTCCATGAAACGTATTGCAGGATTAAATAGCCTGTTTCAGGAAATAGAAGAAAAAGCAGGGAAACTGGAGGAGGAAAAACGTCGCCTATCCCATATAGAAAAAATTTTTCAGGGGTCTGGAGCAGCAATAATAGTAATTGACAGGAAAGGCAGGATAAAATTTTTCAGCAGAGGGGCAGAATCTCTCACGGGATATAAACTGGATGAAATAAAAAATAAAGATGCATCTCTGCTTTTTCCAGATTTGCTCCAGAATTCTGAAGAGTTCGTGAAGGAAAACGGCAACTGGTCTTTAATCCGGCTTTCGGGGAAATATGATTTGAGAACGGTAAGGGCATTCCCATCGAAAATTGATGACAACATGTTTTTGCTCCTTATGCCTGTGGATGGGGGCATTGAAGGAAAAGAAATTGGCGAGTTGATAGAAAATGCCCCCTTTGGAATTTATATTATCAGGAATAAATTGATAAAATATGCAAACACAAAAATGCTGGAAATTCTGGGATGCGATAAGGAGGAGGTCATAGGAAAACCCTTCACCTCATTCGTTCATCCTGAAGATGCCAGGAGTCTGGAGAGATTGAAGGGAGAAAATTTGACATACCACAGGGAAATAAGGTTCATCTCAAAAAAGGGCATAAGATACGCAGAGATAACAGTAACACCCATAAAATATATGGGCGAAAGCGCCATGCTCGGCTCTTTCATTGACACCACTGAAAGAAAACTGGCGGAGGAGGCTCTCTATCTCAACGAAAAAAAATACAGACAGGTAGTGGAAAATGCAGTTGAAGGCATATATCGCATCACGCTTGACGGAGAATTTCTGGAAGTTAATGATTCCTTCCTGAATATGTTTGGCTATGAAAGTTTCGAGGAATTGGTGGAGGAAACAGAGGATGCATGGCAGCTTTATATTCAGCAAAAAGCCGTAAAAAAATTCATTCAGTCAATAAAAAAGGGGAAAAAGGTAAGGAACTATGAGATGGAAGGGATGAGAAAGGACGGCAGGGTGATAGTGACAACTCAATCTGCTGTTCTCACAAACGAAAATGGAAACGGAGTTATAGAAGGAATAATACAGGACATAACAGCGCGCAAAAAAGCAGAGGAAGAAGCAGAATTTTACAATTCCCTGCTGCGCCATGACCTCGGGAACAAAAACCAGATAATCATGGGTTATCTTGAGTTGCTCTCAAATAATGACTTGTCTGAAAAACAGAGGACTTTTCTTGAAAAGGCGCTCCAGGCAGTAAGAACAGGCAATGAACTTATAGAAAAAATAAGGTATCTGCACCAGGCAAGTGAGGAAACTGGCATCAGGACCGTAAGCCTGGAAAAGGTGGCAAAGAAGGTTGTTGAAGGATACGTGATGGAAGCCGAAAAGAAAGGCATTGAAATAAAATATGAAAACAGCAAAAAGTTAAAGGTAAGGGCGGGTATGCTCGTGGAGGAGGTGATAGCAAACCTTCTGGAGAATTCGATAAAACATTCCAATGCCACAAAAATAAAAATTTATCCGGTGGAGGAGGACAGGTTCGCGGGGATATGCATAGAGGACAATGGAGTTGGAGTACCTGAAGATATGAAAGAGGAGATATTCAAAAAGAAGGTTAAGGGAAAGAGAAGTAGCGGAAGCGGCTTGGGGCTATATCTTGTTAAAAAAATAGTTGAGAAATACGGAGGGAAAGTGGAGGTGGCGGACAGCGAGGGCGGCGGCGCAAAATTCATTGTTTATTTTGAGAAGAGGTAGATTGAGGGGGGTAGAGGCGGTTTGCAGGCGGCGGCGGGAAGGGGCGGCAGCATGGAGCAGCAATGAGCAGAGAGATAGGCAACTTTATAATGCTGCCATATATTATTTTCACATGAAAAATCTTGATGAGGTGTCAAGCAAAATAGAAAAGATGCTGAACGAGAAAGACAGCATGAGGGAGTTTGCACTTAAAAAATGCCGCGACATAATAAGAACGAGCAGGAAATGCATAAGGAATATCCATAACGGGGAAATGGATACCGCCGCCGATATGGCAGCAGAGGCAATAAAGATAAACAAAGAACTTAAGAAGAAAATAAAGGATCATCCTGACCTGCTTACTTCGGGCTACATGGAGAATGCTTCCCAAGAACTTGCTGAGGCAAATATATTCCTTGCGATTTGCGGGGGCGGCGACCTGCCGAGTCCTGAGGACATAGGCGTTACTTACACATCCTATCTGCTAGGGCTGGGAGACACAGTGGGAGAGTTGAGGAGGATGGGCATTGATTACATGAAAAACGGAGATGTTGATGAGGTTGAGAAAATTCTGGGACAGATGGAAGATATCTGCGAGAAACTCATGGAATTTGACTACCCTTCAGGGCTTGTGCCGATAAAGAGAAAGCAGGATGTGGCAAAGAAATTGCTCGAGCAAATGAGAGGGGACTTCGTGATTTTCAAGAAAAACAAGGATTTCGAGGAGAAAATAGAGTTGCTGCTGAAAAATGTTGGGAAAAAGGACAAAAGGGAAAAAAAGAAAAAGGATGATGATTTCGGGCTGGATGTCGATTCTGTCTGGGGATGAATCACCCTATGCTCCGATTGCATGTGGGCAGGTGGTGGCGCAGATTTTTGATTCCGAACACCACCATTTTTATATATAACATGGTATTACAAACTCGATGATAAGACCATCTACTGTAATGACATATTGCCCTTCGTGCGAGAAACACACTCCCCATACAGTCGAGAAAGTAAAGAAAAAGAAAGCATCTGAACTGAAACAGGGGCAGAGACGTTTCCGCCGCGTGACAGCAGGTTATAGAGGTTATCCCAGACCCAAGCCGGAGGGAAGGGAAAAACCGACAAAGAGGGTTTATCTGAGATACAGATGCCAGGAATGTGGCAAAGCCCATCAGAAGAAATGCATAAGGGCGAAGAAGTTCGAGTTCAAGAGGTGAGTCAGTGGGAGAGTTCGTTAGAGTTAAATGTAAGGATTGCAATAATGAGCAGATTATTTTTAAGAAGGCAAGCACTCCCGTGGCATGCCAGATATGCGGAAGTGTGCTGGCTGAGCCCACAGGCGGGCTTGCGAGAATAAAGGGAGAGATATTGGAAGAGTTGGAATAAAAAATGCCTGTAAGAAATATCCCTGAGAGAGGAGAACTGGTTGTCTGCACGGTCGTTAAGGCAAAGGGTTTTGGGGCATTTGTGAAACTTGAAGAATATCCTGACACAGAGGGATTTATACACATAAAGGAAGTTGCGCCTGGCTGGGTTAAGAACATAAGAAATTACGTAAAGGAAGGGCAGAAGATTGTATGCAAGGTGATGGAGGTTGATTCCTCAAAGGGATACATAGACCTGTCTCTGAAGAGGGTGAATGAGCACCAGAGGAGAGAGAAGATACAGCAGTGGAAAAATGAGAAGAAGGCATGGAAGTTATTCCACATGGTTGCAGAAAGAATGGGAAGAAATCCTGATGAATGCATGGAGGAGTTCGGCAGAGAAATCATCAAAAAATACGGCTCCCTGTATGAGGCTTTCGAGGAGGTTGCATACGACAACGAAACTCTTCAGAAAGAAGGATTCAGCGGCGATTGGGTGGATGCATTTGTAGAGGTTGCAAAGGAAAATATCATAATACCTTTTGTCACAATCACAGGTTATGTGGAAATGTTTTCTCCCGACAGGGAAGGAGTGAAGCACATACGGGAAGCGCTCAAAAAAATAGAGAAGGAGGAGGATGAAGTCAGCGTCAGTGTGAAGTATGTCTCCGCCCCCATATACAGAGTAGATGTCACCGCCCCTGACTATAAAACAGCGGAGAAAGAACTTAAAGAATGTGCTGAGAAAGGGGTGGAATACATAAAAAAGCATGGCGGCACGGGAACTTTTAAAAGGAAAATAAAATGAGGTACTGCGAATCTTGTAAAATTTACACCCTGGAGGAAAACTGCCCTTCATGCGGGAAGAAAACGCGAGGGGTGGGACCTGCGAGGTTTTCCCCTCAGGACCCATATGGAGAATACAGAAGAAAGTTGAAAAAGGAGGAGAAGTATGGCAAGAAAGAAGTTGAAAATAGATGAAGCAACTGTCATATATAAGGAAAAGCCAGAACTCAATAATCCGATATTGATAGAAGGTTTGCCAGGTGTTGGAAATGTCGGGAAACTTGCAGCAGAACACCTTATAGATGAAATAGGGGCAAAGAAATTTGCGGAAATTTATTCCACAGATTTTCCCCCTCAGGTTTTTATAGATAATGACGGCATAATCCACCTTGTAAAAAATGAGTTGTATTACTGGAAGGGCGAAGTCGATTTGATAATACTAACAGGCGACTACCAGGGGCTTTCAACAAGAGGACAGTATATCTTAACCCAGAAAATACTTGATATTGTAGATGGCTACGGAACGAAGATGATATACACGCTGGGAGGATACGGCGTTGGCATTGATGTTGAAAAGCCGCGCGTGACAGGCGCAGCAACCCACAAAACCCTTGCAAAAAAACTCAAAAAATACGACATTCTTTTCAAGGATGAAGGCGGAGGGGGCATCGTCGGCGCCTCAGGGCTGCTTCTGGGAATCGGGGTTATGCGAGGAATGAAAGGGGTGTGCCTGATGGGGGAAACTTCAGGCTACATGGTTGACCCGAATAGCGCAAGAGAAGTGCTGAAAAGACTCACAAAGATACTCGGCATAAAAATAAGTTTTTCAAAACTTGAAGAAAAAGCAGAGGAGATAAGAAGGATAACCAAGCATATCAAAAGTCTGGAAAAAAGCGAAATGGAAAGAGAGGGGGGAGAAGACCTCAGTTATATAGGCTGAGTTTCCTTCTGCCCGATTTTGCATTTCAGCATGCCTTAAAATATCAGGTTGTTTCCATTCAGTATCAGGGTTGTTCCTATGAATATGTGGCTGTCAGGGTGAAGTGCATGCGGAATTCTGATATGCAGCCCCATGAAGCCGGCAGTGAAACCCCTCTGCCGTCCCAGCATCCATCCTATGTTGCCGACGGTGTTTCTGCTGTCCCACATATAGTTTGTTCCGAATTTTGCAACAGTTACACCAAAGTTGTATTTGAACAGGATGGGACGCAGCATGATTCTGAGAAAACTTCTGTCTGTTTTCAGCGGGATAAATATTTCTCCCCTTCCGTAACTCACGATATAATTGAAAATCCCCCATCCCCAGGTCTTTCCGAAAAAGAATCCGTATTTCTCCGGAAATATGCCGTATTCCCTCAGCACGTGTATGACACGCTCAATGACTTTCGATATGTTTGTTGAGCGAGCGCTTTCATCAAGAATCTGCGATATTTTGCTCTCCATCTCGTTTGCATCTTCATATGAAAGCATTTTCTTTTCAATTTCCTTGCCTGATGGCATGAGTATGCTGCATTCCACCATCTCCTTATCTTTCCCTCCGGATGCCAGCGCAGGGAAGGATGATGCCGCAATAAGCAGTGAAATCACGCCAACAGCCATTAACGCATAAGTTCTTTTCATTTTTTCACCTCTCGTTTATAATATTGCATTATGTTATTAAAATGTTTGTTAAAATATTTTTATACGTTGTTTCAATGAGGCAGTGTGGTTAAAAAAATTGGCGGCATTTTCCAGTGCGAGATATGCGGGCTGAAGTATAAGGAAAGGCACTGGGCGGAGGAATGCGAGGAATGGTGCAGGAGCCATCCAAACTCATGCAATATGGAAGCGGCATCTCATTCCATAAAATAGCGTGCCAAACCTTTTTATTGATTCTTTCTTTCAAAAGTGTGGAAAAGAAAAAGGATATGCTTTACTGCCCCAGATGCGGCTCCTCCAACGTTGACTGGATTCTTCCGCAGATATGGAGCAAGTGGGTGTGCAGGGACTGCGGCTACATCGGCGCCCTGATTATAGAGGATGGGGAAATCGCCGCAGAACTCAGAAAGGAATGGAAGGAAAAGTACGGAACACCATAATTTTTTAAGTGAAACGGCATTTCATTCTGATGAACGACATTGATATTGTTACAAGAAATGCAGAGGAAGTTGTGACAGTCGAGGAACTCAGAGAGGTTCTTTCCAAAGATGAAAAGAAGGCGTACATAGGCTTTGAGCCTTCAGGGCTTGTCCATATTGGCTGGAATATCTGTTCGAATAAAATAAAAGACCTTGTCCGGGCAGGTTTTGAAGTGACAGTGCTGCTTGCAGACTGGCATGCTTGGGTAAACGACAAATTCAACGGCAATATGGAAGCAATCAGGGACTGCGGCGAATATATGAAGGACTGCTTCTCTGCACTCGGCGTGAATAATGTGGATTACCTTTATGCAAGCGATTATGTCAACGATGCCCGCTACTGGGAACTTGTTCTCAGAGTGGCAAAGAATGCATCAATGGCGAGAATAAGGAGGGCAATGGATATCATGGGGCGGGAGGCGGAGGAGGCGGAAAAGGATTTCTCCAAATTTTTGTATCCTGCAATGCAGGTTGCAGACATATTTTATCTTGACCTTGACCTTGCTTACGGAGGTATGGATCAGAGGCATGCCCACATGCTGTGCCGTGATATTGCAAAGAAAATGAATGCAAAAAAGCCCGTGGCACTGCACACACCCATACTCTCAAGCCTTGAATCGGGAGAGAGAATGGATGTGGCGAAGATGTCAAAAAGCAAGCCAAAGAGTTGCATTTTCATTCACGACAGCGAGGAGGAAATCAGAAAAAAAATCAGGAGCGCTTACTGCCCAGAAGGCGTGGTCGAGGAAAACCCCATACTTGAGATGTGCAGATATGTCATATTCCCCGAATACGGAAAAATGGTCATAGAGAGAGATGAGAAGTACGGCGGCAATATGGAGTTTGAAGATTATTCCCGGTTGGAAAAAATGTTTGGCAACAGGGAGATTCATCCCCTTGATCTGAAAAATGCAGTTGCAAAATATCTGAATGAGATACTTGAGCCGGTAAGGAAATATTTTGATGCAAAACCGGAAAATCTCGAAAAAGTGAAAAGGCATCTCGGGATTGACTGAATAAAATATGATAAAAGTCGGGTGCTGCGGCTTCCCCACGGCAAGAAAGGAGTATTTCAAAAACCTGGGCATTGTGGAGGTACAGAAAACATTCTACAAGCCTCCGCGGCTGGAAACGGCTGCCAGATGGAAAAAGGAGGCACCGCCAGATTTTGAATTCACCGTCAAGGCGTGGCAACTCATAACCCATGCGTCGAGCAGCCCAACGTACAGGAAGGCAGGTATTGAGGTGGAGGACAAAAGCAAATACGGTTATTTCAGACCTACAAGGGAGGTGTTTGATGCATGGGAAAAAACTGCAGAGATTGCAGATGCATTGAAGGCAGAAGTGGTGGTTTTCCAGTGCCCTGCAAGTTTTAAGGAGGAGGAAGGCAACATAAGGAATATGAGAGAATTTTTTTCTTCGATAAGCCGCAGGTTCATTTACGCATGGGAGCCGAGAGGGAAATGGAATTCTGCAACAATAAGAGAATTATGCGAGGAATTGGACATAATACACTGCGTTGACCCTTTTAAAGGAAAAAGTGTTAGCAAATTAAAATATTTCCGCCTTCACGGGAGGAACGGTTACAGATACGATTATTCTGCTGAAGAACTGAATGAATTGAAAGAAATGTGCGGCAGCAGGGCATACTGCCTTTTCAACAACACGGAAATGTATAAGAATGCTCTTGAATTCAAAAATCTGACAGGTAATGAAGATATGCGAACCAAAAAGAGATGATGACTTCAAAAAATATTATGAACTGAGATGGAAAGTTCTGAGGGAGCCCTGGAATCAGCCAAGGGGAAGCGAGAAAGACGATATGGAGAAGGAGAGCATCCATCTGATGGTATGCGATGAAGATGAGGCTGTGGGAGTGTCCCGCCTGCATTTCAACAGCAGGGAGGAGGCGCAGGTGCGCTACATGGCGGTTGATGAGCGCTACAGGGGAAAGGGCATAGGCACAATGATGCTTGCAGAACTTGAAAAGAAAGCAAGGGAGAAAGGGGCAAGTTATATTATATTGAATGCAAGAGAAAATGCCGTCGATTTTTACAGAAAGAACGGCTATGATGTTGTGGAAAGAACATATACCCTGTTCGGTTCAATAAACCATTTCAAAATGAGAAAGTTTTTGGATGAATAAAGTTTCATAGGAAACTTTTTTAAATTGGTTTCACATGAAACCTTATGCCTCTGATAGAAAAACATAGGGAGGAACAATCGCTGGGAAAATTGATATCCATAATACACTGGCAGTCGAGAATGTATGTGGAGAGCGAACTCAAGCCTTACAATCTCGGATGGGGCGAGTTTCATGTTCTCAGAAAACTTTATGAAAAGAAGGATATGAAGCAGAGGGACATAACGGATTACCTGAAAATAACGAAGGCAACGACTTCAAAAGTGATTCATAAACTCGAAAGAGATGGGTATATAACGAGAAAAAAATACAGAAGGGATGGCAGAACATATCTGGTAAAGCCAACAAGAAAGGCAATGAAACTGAAATCCCGCCTGGAGAGGATAAGCAGGGAATGGAACAGCATACTTCTCAAAGGATTTGATGAATCGGAAAAGGAGAATATCAAACACGCGCTTTCAAAAATGGCTGAAAATGCAAAAGGTGAGTGAATGGAAGAAAATGTAACAGAAGGAGTCAGAACGCTTCTCGGCGACCCCAGAAAGGCTGTACTGAAGATATCTGTTCCAATGATGATAGCAATGTTTGTCTCATCAATGTACAATGTTGCCGATGCAGTATGGGTTTCAGGACTTGGCTCAAACGCACTTGCCGCAGTCGGGCTGTTTTTTCCGTTTTTTATGATGATTATTGCCCTGGCAAGCGGCATAGGTGTAGGGGGCAGTTCAGCCATATCAAGGAGAATAGGGGAAAGGAATAAGGAAGCAGCAGACAACACTGCAATCCACACTTTTGTTGTCGGCATTGCGATCGCAGGGGCGGTCAGCCTGCCTTTCATACCTTTCCTGAACCAGATTTTTGTTTCAATGGGCTCGGATGTGTCAGTGGCAGGAATGGCATCAAGGTATGCCAGAATACTCTTCGGCGGCTCAATATTTTTATTTCTCTCATACATAGGAAATGCAATTTTGAGGGGAGAAGGAGATGCGAAAAGGGCAATGTATGCAATGGTGATTGGCTCGGCGCTGAATATAATACTTGACCCCGTCTTCATTTACACATTCAAACTCGGCGTTGCAGGTGCCGCGTGGGCGACCCTCATTTCCATGGTCATTTCATTCATACCTGTTGCATACTGGCTATTTGTAAAAAAGGACACCTATGTTGATATGTCGCTAAAGGATTTCAGACCTGATAGAAAAATAGCGAAGGAAATATTCCGGGTGGGCGTGCCCGCCTCCCTGGCGCAACTCTCGATGTCGATAGCGATGTTCGGGCTGAACTGGATTATACTCGGTGTGGGCGGAGACGAAGGCATCGCCATATTCACAAGCGGATGGAGGGTAACCATGATTGGCATCATTCCCCTGCTTGGCATGGCAATAGGGGTTACTGCAGTCACAGGTGCTGCATACGGCGCAAGAGATATGGAAAAACTTGAAGCTGCATATCTCTATGGAATAAAGATAGGTGTGGGCATAGAGATTGTGGTGGCAGTATCAACAGCAATATTTGCCCCCCAGATTGCCTATCTATTCACATATTCGGAGGGCAGTGCCTCGCTTTACAGCGAACTCGTGAATTTTCTGAGATGGATGGTTTTGTTTTATATAACGACGCCTCTCGGAATGCTCACATCCTCCATGTTTAACGGCATAGGGAAAGGAGAGAGGGCTCTTACTGTAACGGTACTGAGAACCATCGTATTGCAAATTGCGATGGCTTATCTGTTTGCCATGGTGCTTGATTTCGGGCTGACAGGTGTCTGGATGGGCATTGTGACAGGAAATGTCACAGCAGCATTGATATCATTTACATGGGGCAGATTCACCGTCTCCCATTTAAAGAAAAGTTTTTCGTAACTTCATAAACTCGGGCTGTAAAGAGGATGATGCATCACTCTGAAAGTTCCCCGATTATGCCCTCGACTGCCCTCACTATATCCCCACTAACGACCATCCCGCAGACTTTTTCTATATCCTCGTGCATTGATCTGTCCTCCTCGCTGGCTGCGACCTGCCCCCTTATCAATCTGTGGGCGGCGGCGGTGGCGGGGGATACGCCCTTCTCCTGAAATTCCAGCGCCTGCGATGCCGTGAGAAATTCTATTGATATGACCTTTGCAGTGTTGCTGACAATGTCCCTTGCCTTCCTGGCAGATGTTGCCCCCATTGACTGGTAGTCTTCCTTGTTCGCAGAGGTCGGGATGGAATCAACTGAAGAGGGGTATGCAAGAACCTTGTTCTCATTAACAAGAGAGGCTGCAACATACTGGAGTATCATGAGTCCCGAGTTCAGACCTGCATTTTTTGCCAGAAACGGAGGCAGCCCTGAGAGATTTGCATCCAGCATTCTCGCCACTCTTCTCTCGGAAAAACTGCTTATTTTCGTCATAACAATGCCGAGCAAATCCATTGCTATTGCAATCGGCTCGCCATGAAAATTCCCGCCTGAAATAATGTCGTCAAAAACGAGGGGGTTGTCTGTTGCCGAGTTTATCTCCACTTCAACAACCTTCTTTATGTGATTCAGATTGTCAAGGGCAGCACCGAATACCTGCGGCATGCATCTCAAACTATATGCATCCTGCACTTTATTGTATGAAGCCACGACCTCGCTTTCTCTGGTGAGATTCCACAGGTTTTTTCCTGCGATGATCTGCCCATCGTGGGGACGCGCTTTCTGCACCTCCTCCCTGAATGCCTGGTCAGTTCCGTTAAGCGCTTCAAGGCTCATGACCCCTGCAATCTGGGCATTTTTGAGAATTGTGAAGGAATCGTGCAGTGCAATGCAGGCAAGGGCAGCCATCATCTGAGTTCCGTTAATAAGGGCAAGTCCTTCCTTTGCTTTATATCTTACGGGCTCTATATCTGCCCTCTCCAGCGCTTCCATAGCAGGCATTTTCACGCCATTGTAATTTGCATAACCTTCCCCCATGAATGCAAGGGCGATATGAGCAAGAGGAGCAAGGTCTCCGCTCGCCCCAACAGAACCCTGGGATGGCACCACAGGATGAAAACCTCTGTTGAGCCCTTCCACCAGTTTTTCCACCAGTTCTGCCGTAACCCCGGAATGCCCCTTGGCAAGAGAATTTATTCTCAGCAGGAGCATTGCCCTGACAACTTCCTCGGGAAGTTCATCCCCTGTCCCACATGCATGGCTCCTTATCAGATTTTCCTGCAGTCTGTCTATTTCCTGGTCAGAGATGCGTACGCTGGAAAGCTCTCCGAAGCCCGTATTTATCCCGTAAACAACCTTTCCTTCATTCAGAACTTCTTCGACTTTTTTCCTGCTTTCCTCTATTTTTTCGAGCGCCTTCTCATCTATCTCCACTTTCTCCATT
>VBQP01000019.1 GCA_008297795.1 Thermoplasmata archaeon
ATGCTGGAGAAGATTGCGATATTTGCAGTCGAAAGGGAGAAATGAAGGACATAAAGAAAAATCTCGGAAAAATAAAACTTGCAGTGACCATAGTAATCATTGCAGGCGTTATAATCCATCTTGCCTTCGTTTACAACGCCGCAAAGTCCATTGAAATAACGGATAAAAAAATTGTGGGAGTATACCCCAAATATCCGAGCGTGGATGAATACGAGGTCAAATTCATGCTTACTCTGAATAACCCAAAGCATACGAACATAGAGGTGGAATACATAAGCTACAAAATTTACATAGAAAATGAGTATCTGGGGAAGGGAGAAAAACCCCGCTTTTATCTCGAACACGGGCAAAACAACCAGACGTTCCTGTTCTCATTCAGCATTTTCAATCTCACCACCCCCACAAGCCATTTGTTAATGAACGGCAATGCAAATATGACCATCAAGGGAGATGTGATAATACCTGCAAAGTTCTTAGGGCTGTTCACGTGGAGATATATCAAAGTGCCGTACACCATACATGAAAGAGTTAAGATATCATAAAAGCCAAATTGATTGCAGTAGGATTTGTTTTTATGATTTTGTGTCCCCCATCATGGTCTCATCTCTTCAGGAAAAACATGATGCACCATACAATACTTCATATGTGGAAATAACAAGACCAAGGAACGGCATTTATTTCTTCAACATAAAAATAATCCCCATACTCGGACAGATAGTTATATGTCCCGTGACAGTAGAAGTGGAAGCAAGTGAGGATATAACGCATGTGGAATTCATGGTTCCCCCAAAGGTCGGGTGCAGACCCGTGGTTTTATGCAATGACAGTGTTCCGCTTTTCTCATACGCATAATTAATTAGGCAAAACTTAAAAGATACTTTTCAATAAGAGGAAGGTGAATATAGAGGAGATTGCAAGAAAACATGCCCTTATAAACGCTGTGAAATTTGATGGGAAGGCTGATTTCAAAGCAGTCATAGGAAAAGTTATGGCAGAGGTCAGGGCAAATGCAAAAGAGGTCATTCCTGTAATCAAAAAAGAAGTAGAGGAGGTCAACAAACTTACATTGCAGGAGCAACATGAGGAAATGGAACGTCTGGGAATAGTTATAGAAGAAAAAGAAAAGAAGGAGAAAGGTCTGCCTCCCCTGCCGCATGCGGAAAAAGGGAAGGTTGTAACGCGATTCCCGCCTGAGCCGAATGGCTACCTGCACATAGGGCATGCAAAGGCAGCCATTGTGGATTATGAATATGCAAGAATGTATGACGGCACCTTTATTTTGAGGTTTGACGACACAAATCCTGCAAACGAGGCAAAGGAGTTTTACGATGCGCAAAAGGAAGATCTGAAGTGGCTGGGAGTGGAATGGGATAGAGAATACAGAACTTCAGATAATCTGCCTGTGCATTACGAGCTTGCGGAAAAGATGGTGAGAGATGGCAATGCATATGTATGTACATGCAGCAGCGAGGAAACGAGCAAAAACCGCAGAACTGGAAAAGAATGCAAGTGCAGGAACAGCATGACAATGGAAAAGTGGAAGGAATTCTTTTCAATGGAGGCGGGAAGCGCCGTGCTGCGCCTCAAAGGAGATATGAAATCAGAGAATTCCGCAATGCGTGACCCAACCCTCTTCCGCATAATAGATGAGCCGCATCCGGTTCATGGCAAAAAATACAGGGTCTGGCCCACCTACGACTTCTACGGGGCTGTGGAAGATTCCCTTTCAGGCGTGACACATCCATTCAGGACAAAGGAATATGAATTGAGAGATGAAGTTTACTTCTACATACTTGACTGCCTTGGTCTGAGGAAGCCCCACCTCATGGAATTTGCCCGCCTTTCAATAGAGGGAATGCCTGTTTCGAAGCGAAAGATAAAACCCCTTATTGAAGAAGGGCTGGTGGAGGGATGGGATGACCCGCGTCTTCCGACACTGAGAGGGCTGAAACGGAGGGGAATTCTTCCTGAAGCGATACACAAATTTGTGATCACCCAGGGATTTTCCAGAGTGGAGAGCGTGGTCACTTTCGACCAGGTGGAAGCACCCAACAGAAAAATTCTGGATAGCATTGCGAGAAGATACTTCTTTGTTGCAGAACCTGTGAAGATGGTGGTGAAAAATGCCCCGGAAAAGGAGGTCGAATTGAGACATCATCCGTCGGAGAACATTGGCTCAAGGAAAGTAAAAACCTCCGGCACATTTTTCATATCAGGAGACGATGCTGAAGAATTGAAAGAAGGAGAGGTGTTCAGATTAAAAGACCTTTATAATGTAAAAGTTGTCAGCAAAGGCAATTTCATAGAAGGAAAATTTTCCGGCAATGATATTATAGAAAATGCAAAAAAAATACAGTGGGTAACAGATGAACATGTTGAAATGGAGGTGCTTATTCCGGGCAACCTTTTCATTGGCGAGAAATTCAACGAAAACAGCTTAAAAATTGTGAAAGGGTATGCAGAACCTGCAATAAAAAATGTGAATCACGGCGAAATAGTTCAGTTCGAACGCTTCGGCTTCGTGAGAATTGAGAAAGATGAAAAAATAAAAGGAATAATGGCTCATAAATAAAGAGATGAAAATGAGCATAAGTTCATCTGATGTGAACACTGTTATAATGCTGGCAACAATTTAATTACCATTTCAAATAGCCAAATTTTAATAATGCTTGTCCATTTAAGGAAGGAATGGAAGAGGAAAGGCTTTCCAATATGGAAAAAGAGGTTCTCATTGCCTTGAAGGACAGGGGCGGGGAGGCATCTCCCGAGGCTCTGGTGGAGGACGGAATGGAAATGGTAAAGGTAATGAATGCGTCTTCATGGCTCCAATCAAAAGGGCTTGTCAGAATAAGGGAGGGTATTGAGAAAATTTATTCCATTACGGATGAAGGGGAAAAATTTCTGAAGGAAGGATTGCCCGAAAAAAATCTGCTCAAAAAACTTCTGAAGGGCAAGAAAAGTTTTGATGAAATTGGAAATGATGAGACAGCAGGCATTGCAATCGGCTGGATGAAGAGAAAAGGGTGGTGCGAAATAGAAAAAGCAGACGGCAAAAAATTTCTTAAGATAACAGATGAGGGAAAAAAGGCTGCCGCAGAAAAGAGCATCGAGGAGAAGGCTCTGGAAGCCCTCAGGGATAATAAAACAGCAGATGAAAAAATCCTGCAGATTCTGAAAAAGAGGGGGGCTGTAAGCGAGAAGGAAAAAATCGTCAGAACAATATATCTCACTGAGAAAGGAAAGAATGTTGTTGAGAAAGGTATTGAGATAAAGGATGAGATAGTCCAGCTCACCCCTGAAATAATAAAAAGCAGGGAATGGGAAAAGAAAGATTTCAGGAAATATGATGTCAGGGCGTTTGCCCCTGCAATATATCCTGGAAAACACCATCCCATGATGCAGTTGATAAAAAAGATACGCAATATATTCGTCGAAATGGGATTTAAGGAAATACAGGGAAATTATGTGGAGTCATGCTTCTGGGATATGGACGTTCTTTTCATCCCTCAGGATCATCCTGCAAGGGACATGCAGGACACATTCTACTGCAAAAACCCTTCCAGAATGGAAGTTGATAAAAAGTTGCTTGATATCGTGGCTGAAATTCACGAAACAGGTGGAAAAACAAATTCGAAAGGGTGGGGATACAAGTTTTCTAAAGAGGAATCGAAAAGGGTGTTGCTCAGAACACATACGACCGTTAACACAATAAGATACCTGATCCAACATCCGGAGCCGCCTGCAAAGATATTTTCCATAGGAAAAGTTTTCAGAAGAGAGAATATAGACATGACCCATCTTCCGGAATTTTACCAGGTTGAAGGAATAGTTTATGAAGAAGGGGCAAATTTCCGCGAGCTTATCGGAGTGCTAAAAGAATTTTACAGAAAGATGGGATTTGAGAAAATAAGATTCAGGCCTGCTTATTTTCCCTATACGGAGCCGTCAATGGAGATAGAAGTTGAGTGGAACGGAAAATGGATGGAGTTAGGAGGGTCAGGCATATTCCGACCTGAAGTGACGGAGCCGTTCGGCATAAAGGAGCAGGTGCTTGCTTGGGGGCTGGGGCTGGAGCGCATGGCAATGATGATACTCGGGCTATATGATATAAGGGAATTATATTTCAGCGATATAGAATGGCTCAGAAAACTGCCGCTACTTTGATGAGTTGATAGGCAATAGGCTTATGTGAGGAACTGCGCCTTCCTGTTTGTTTGCAATTACAGTATATCCGTAAGCAATCTGACAAGATCTGTTCTTGTCACAATGCCCTCTATTTTTTCATCTTTGTCCACTATGGGCAGGCATCCTATCTCGTTTTTCATCATTATTTCGGCGGCTTCCTGGACTGTTATATCTCCGTCTGATACTATTGCAGGAACCTTCATCACATCTTTTACGAGAAGTTCCCTTATATGGTGATTCTGCTGCCCCAGCGGATATGACCTCTTTATTTCAGAAAAGGCAAATGAAATTTCCTTATCTGAAAGCATTCCCACGACCTTTCTCTCCTCGACAACAGGCAGGCGGGCGATGTCATTGTCGAATAAAATGCGCCTTGCATGTATTACGCGGTCATCCGGTCTTACCGAATGCACATTGGTCGTCATTATCTCCTTTACCTTTCTGTCTCCCTTCACAAATGGAAGAAGGTCTGCCTTTGTGACAACCCCGACAAGCACATCATTTCCTATAACGGGCAGCATTGTAAGCCCTGGCTTTCCCACTGTCTGAAGTATTTCCCTGACATCCATGTCCGGATAGACTGCTTCAAAATTTTTCTCCATGACAGTTGAAGCATGCATCCTGGAAGTGGGGATACCCCTGCTTTTCATGCTTCCGAGTTTGTCTGCAATTGTTGTGTCTGTCACTATGCCGACTATCTTCCCGTCGTCCATAACAGGTATTTTGCTGATATTGTGTTTCTCCATCAGGTCCATCACATGCTTCAAATCATCATTTTTACTCACGGTTATAACTTCCTTTGTCATTATTTCCTTTATTTTCATAAAATCCCTCTTTTATCTATAGGAATCTGCACAAGACTCGCAGAACAGGTGACCATCCACTTCAATAAGTCTGTCTGAAAGCATTCCGCATCCCTCGCATTTTCCTGACAGTAATCTCTGCTTCCCATAAGAAGTTTCCCTTGACCCCGAAATCGATGAAAGTTCCCTTGCAACGTCCAGGAGCATGGGCGATATCTGGAGAAGGTCTCTTTCTGTTACCATCCCCACCAGTTTTCCGTTTTCCATAACAGGCAGTCTCCTTATCCTGTTCTTTCCCATCAATTTGATTACTTCCTCAACTCCTGCATCAGGAGATATGGTTATGGGAGGAGAACTCATTATCTCCTCAACTGCTATCTCGGAAGGATGACTTCCCTCTGCAACAACTTTTCTGAGTATATCGCTCTCTGTAACTATTCCCACAGGCATGCCATCGTCAACGATTATGATGCTGCCCACGCCTTCTCCTTTCATCTCCTTGGCTGCGTCCATGACAGTCGCCTTCCTGCTTACAATAACAGGATTGACGCTCATGATATCTCTGATGGTCACCTCTGTCCTCATAATACATAATATGTCTGGAATAATAAAATGTTTTCCATGCCCCCATATCAACCTCCATATCAAACTTTAAATATCGTTTTTATATAATAGGTTGAGGCATAAAATGAGGAAGTTTATGGCAATTTTTGTGGTGTTTGCCCTTCTGTTGGGAGGCGCAGGCGCAATCGGAGTTAATGAAAAAACAGGGATTGGAAATGCCGGCAGCGAAAGCATATCTCTTTCTGCCGGTTCACTGGAGACATTCTCAGAGCCTGTGATAATGGAGAAAGGGGAATATGTGGAGATAAATATGGAAAACTGCGCAGCCCATCTCTCTCCCGGAAAGCCGGTGGTTCCAGTATACAACAAAATATTTAAATTTCCGATAGGAACAAAAATAGAAAGCGTTGACGTGAATTTCGGGAATTTCAGAGAAATGGCTGTCAGCAGCAAGATAATGCCTGCATGCGAGCCCGTCCCCCCTGATATGGAAACAAGGGAGGCAAGGCAATGGGAAGATAAAGATGCATACAGCAGCGATTCCTATCCCGACAGATGGTATGAGTACAGAGCGATGGGAGGCATCGAAAATGGGAAGCATGTGACTATCGTCGTTGTTTCGGTATATCCCGTCAGATATCACCCTCTTGAGGGAAAAATAGACTATGCAACGAATGCAGAGATAAATGTAAATTATAAACTTCCCGAAAAACCTTTGGTTAAAAATGATGTCTATGATTTGCTCATCATTTCTCCTTCGGCATTCAGCGATGCTCTCCAGCCACTTGTGGAGCATAAGAATAACCATGGCATAAGCACAATGCTCGTCACCCTTGATGAGATATACAACGGAAATTATTTTACAGTGCAGGGGAGGGATGATGCTGAAAAAATAAAATATTTCATTAAGAATGCAGTAGAGCAGTGGGGGATAAAATATGTGCTGCTCGTCGGCGGAAGAAAGCCCGGCTTGCATGAGGAATGGCTCCTGCCCGTGAGATATGCATGGGTTTACTGGGTTGATGAGATAAAATATACAAGCGACCTTTATTTTGCCGACATATATGATGCAGACGGGAATTTCAGCACATGGGATACCGACGGAAACAGCGTGTTCAGCGAATGGAATTCTGCAGGCCCTCTGAAAGATGAAATGGACCTCTATCCTGATGTGTATGTGGGAAGATGGGCGTGCAGGAACAAGGAAGAGGTGAAAATAATGGTTGACAAGACAATAGCATACGAAACAGGCACAGGTACAAAGCGCATAGTGCTCGCAGGCGGCGATAACTTCGAAGAGGAAGGAATAGAGGGAGAAATAGTGTGCGACAAGGTGGCAAGTTACCTCCCTGATTTTGAGGCAGACAAAATATATGCAAGCCAGATGGATGTAACTTCTGATGCAATGAAGGCAGGGATGAATGAAGGCGCCATGTTCATACACATGCACGGTCACGGAAGTCCAATTTACTGGAGCACACACAAGCCAGGGAACATAAATCCGCCCGTATGGGAAGACGGGCTTAAGTTTTATGACCTGCCGCTGTTCTTCAATAAAGAGTATTCCATAGCAATTATCGGCGGCTGCCATACTGCCATGTTCAATGTTAGTCTGACAGTCCATCCATGGACAGGCGGCATACCTTCTCCCGAAGGGCTAAGCTGGTGGTTCGCGAGGAAATACAACGGAGGGGCAATCGCTGCTCTCGGATATGCGGCTTTCCCTGTTGCCACTCCCGGTGAATATGGGGATCTGGACGGAAATGGAATTAACGAGCCCGATTGTGTTGAGTCGGGCTATGGATACATGCAGATAAATCTTTTCCATGCATATAGCGAGGGACTGCAGCACCTCGGAGAATGCTGGGGATATGCAGTTGGAAATTATACTGCACACTTCAGTTATCCTTCCGAGCGATACAATCTTCATACGATACAGGCATTTGTTCTTCTCGGGGATCCATCTCTTAAAATCGGCGGTTACGGGTACTGAGCAATTCACCATGAGCGACTACGAGCGTGAGTTAAGGGAAATACTCTCGGGAAACAGGAGTATCATAGAAAAGGTGACAAAGAGCTGCAGCGAGGAGGAGAGAAGAAACTATTTCAAAATAATGGATTCCCCCTTCATAGTTGTCAGGGCTGCAGGCTCTCTCGGCATAGCAGACATAGTGGCAGTCAGAGGAGACATATCATTTCTGGTGGAAATAAAGGCAAGAAAGGGGAAGAGCATACTTTTCAGCCATGAAGGAGGGAGGATGCAGAGAAAGGCAGAGGAGATGCTCGAGAAGTGCGAGATGGCAAAAGTTCTGCCCCTATTCGCATTCCGCATAAAGAACTACCACGGCGATTCCTGGCGTGTTTACTCCCTCAGAATGGACAACCTCGAAGGAAGGGCGAAAATTGTCAATGAGAGAATACCCAAGGTCGGAAAAACGGCAAGCGGCAATTACCTGCTCAAGTGGGACGAGGGCATGAAACTATCTGACTTCATAGGATACATGTCAGCGCTCATGAAATGAGATAGAAAGCGGTAAAAATCCCATATTAATGTTTAATGTAAAATATTAAATGCCTTCCCCCCATACCTTTTCATAATGGAAGTAGAATTCCTGGGCGGCGGGGAGGAGGTCGGCAGACTGGGCATATTCGTGAAAAGCAACGGCATACCATTGCTATTTGACTATGGGCTTACGCCGGGCGAGCCCCCGGAATATCCCAAGCAGTCCCCGCCTGTTGATTCAGTGTTCCTTTCCCATGCTCACCTTGACCATTCGGGCATGATTCCCTGGCTTTCAACAAGGTATGATGTTCCTGTGCTTTCCACAGTAGTGACACAGGAGGTTTCAAAAATTCTTTACAGAGATACGCTCAAAATAGCAGGGGCAAGCGGCTATCCGTTTCCATATGGAGAGATAGACGTTAACCGTGCGATAGAGAATTTCTCTGCTGTCAAACCGCATCAGACAGTTGAGGTTAACGGCATTGAGGTTGAATGTCACCCTTCCGGGCATATTCCCGGCTCACTGATGTTCGAGATGAAGAACGAGGAGACGCTTTTTGCATGCGATATAAATACCATAGACACAAGGTTGCTCACAGGAGCAAAGGCAGTGAAATGCAGGAATCTCTTTCTTGAGGGAACATACTCGGGGCATGAGCATCCTGAAAGGAAGCAACTGGAAAGGGATTTCATAGCCAAAATAGACGAGATTGTTGATAGAGGGGGAAAGGCAATAATACCTGCATTTGCAGTGGGGAGAAGCCAGGAAATGGCGATGATTCTTGCTGATAGCGGATATGAGGTCTGGATAGATGGGATGAGCAGCAAGGTCACAGAAATTTTGCTGGAGTATCCCGAATACATACGCTCCGAGAAAGATTTGAGAAGGGCAATTGAGAGTTTGAACGTCGTATACTCAAGCAGAGGAAGGGCACTTGCAATGAAGGGAGACGTGATTATCACAACAAGCGGCATGATGAACGGCGGTCCGGTGCTCGGATATGTGGATAAGTTGTGCAACGACGGGAAATCAGCCATAATACTCACAGGATATCAGGTTGAGGGCACAAACGGCAGGCGACTTCTTGAGACAGGGGAAATAAAAATGTATGGAATAACCAAAAAAATAAACTGCGAGATAGAATTTTTCGATTTCTCGGCGCATGCAGGACATTCCCAACTTGTGGAATTTGCAAGGAAGTGCTCACCCGAAAATGTGGTTATATTCCATTCAGAAGACAGAGAACCTCTTGCAGAGGAGATAAAGGATTTTGCAAATGTTTATACTCCCAAGAACGGGGAGAAATTTGAGATATGATGCCATACAATGATTATGCCTCATGATACCATATAACTGATACCACATAACCACAGCACCGCATCTCATTTAAGCATCCCATTTAAGGTGAAAATAAATATAAAAGTAGGGGAGGAAGGGGGGAGGACAAAAAAATTCAACCAATAAGGTCTACACCTAATTTGTTTTTACCTCCCTCCCATTTCGGTATGTTTATTGCCTCTCTGTCAGAGGAGAGAATGTACGGGGATTCCACGCCTGTCATAATTGCCATTACGCGGCACTTTCCGTGGAAATCCTTGTTCACGCGGGCGCCCCATATGACATTTGAATACGGGTCCATGCCCTCTGTGAGTTTCCTTGCAACTCTGTCGGCAAACTCAAGCGTCATGTCAGGTCCACCTGTAATGTGTATGAGACAACCTTTTGCTCCGCTGAAATTCACTTCCAGCAATGGATGATGCATTGCCTCCATTGCAAGTGCTTCCGGTCCCTCGCTTGTTGTTCCTTCACCCCAGAGCATTGCTGCCACGTCGCCACTTGAAACTATAGTTTTCACATCAGCATAATCGAGGTTTATGAGTGAGGGGAGAAGTATTGTTTCAGATATGCCCTTCACTGTCTCAGATATGAGTTGATCCATAACAGAGAATGCCTTGTCTATCGGAAGGGTGGGCACAAATTCCAGCAGGCGGTTGTTGTCAAGAATGACGGTGGAATCGCAATTTTTTCTGAGCATTTCAAGACCGCTCTCTGCTCTCAGAACCCGCCCCCTTTCAACCTTGAAAGGTATGGAAACCATGCTCATGACGATTGCCCCTTTCCTCTTTGCGATTTTTGCAACCACGGGGCTGACTCCTGTGCCTGTGCCGCCGCCCATGCCTGCAGTTATGAAAACAAGGTCGGGGTCGCCCAATATAGCCTCTATTTCATCCTTTGACTCCTCGGCGCACCTTCTCGCCACATCCGGGAAGCCGCCTGCTCCCAGTCCCCTCGTTATGTTTTTGCCTATGAGCAGTTTCTTGTCTGCATCTATCAAATCAAGATCCTGCTTGTCCGTGTTTATTGCAATCGTTTCCGCCCCCTTTATTCCTATTCTGTTGAGACGGTTGATAGTGTTGCCGCCTGCCCCTCCACAGCCGACAACAACTATCTTGGCTACACCGAATTCGCCAACATCTGCCTGACGGGCATCGCCCTTCGAATACTCTATGGCATCCTCTATTAATGATTTCATGTTTTTTCCTCCTTTTTGGATAGGCTGGTAGTTGTTATTATATCCCTCCTATTTCTCTCTAAATTTTTCCAACTGAGTGGTATATGCTTCCAGTTGCTGTATTTTCTTGAGGGTCTCTGCCCGTTCGTAAACCTGCTCGGTTATCTGCTGTATCAAGCCAGATACCGCAGCCCTTATCGCCTCTGAACGAGAGGCAAATTCCCCGAGTTTTATGAACGTGTCTATGGCACGTATCTGGTGCACGGGAAGCCTTACCGTTACCCTCTGTGTTTCCATTTTTTCCCCTCACGGTCGACAAAACGGCGACTTTTAGTCAGATATCGCCCGACATTGATATGCCAGGAGATGTCATTGTGTGCCGTTTGTCAGACAAAGTAATACGCTCAGGGTTTATATAGATTTCTATTTTTTCAGCCATCTCTCCCCGAAAAACAGGAGGAGAGGCATATACATGACATGCCCTAAATGGCATACATGGCGTCAGACACTTCGTCAGACAGCATACAATAAGCCCGACTGCATTTATACGTCTTTCGATTTTGAATCCTGCTCCTCCCACTTCCTCTCTATAACTTCCTTTATGAGTTTAGCCTTCTTCTTCCCTATGCCATCTACCTCGCATAACTCCTTCTCGGTTGCATTTATCACCCGCTTTACAGAACCAAAATAGTCGAGCAATTTTTTTGCAGACACCGCAGAAATGAATGGAAGCCCCTCTATGACATACTGCTGCCTCTCCTTCATTGAAAGGAATGGTTTGCTTCCTCTGAGAGCCACCTCCTTTTTCATCTTCAACTGCTCCCTGCCTGCCATGGCGTAGAGAATGCTCGCTGTCTCCTCCACGTCCCTTGTGGTCACAACAGAGTAGCCATAATCTGCTATGATTGAAGCCATAGCCCCGTAAATCGCCCTGACATTCATGTTCCTGGAAAAAAGCCCCTCCCCTTCTATTATAAGCACAGGTTTCGAGTAGGCAGCAGCAAGCCGCCCTATCTGGTCGAACAGCCTTTTCTTCACAATTGAATCGAGAAAATCCGTTGCTCTCTTCCGTTCAACAGCCATTCTCTCGCTGAGTATGTAGTCGCCCACTGCAAGTTGCTGTTCCTCCACCTCCGCCCCCATCTTTGCGAGAAGGTAAGCAATGCCCGAATAACGCTCACGATGATCAACGATTATTGATATCTTGCCCTGCATGGAATGTGATGGAACAACCGCTTTTTAAGTTTTATACAGTTCATGGTCAAAAGGGGATAAACGGAAAAATTCTAA
>VBQP01000020.1 GCA_008297795.1 Thermoplasmata archaeon
ACCTCTGGAAGCAATGCTGTTGTTGTGTATTCAACAAATGACAACATATATGGAGATTATGACATACACTGCACATATACAAACGACAATGGCGAAACATGGACAACAGTGCCTGTTGCAGAAAACCATCCTGCAGATGATACAAACCCGTCTGTGTACATGGATGGAAACATGGTTTACTGCGTCTATGTTAGCAGCGGAAATCTCTACCTCATCAAATCAGAGGACGGTGGAGCAACATGGGGAACACCTGAGCAGATAAACACGCAGGATGGAACAGTTGTTGCAGAGCCGAGAACAGCAGAGGTCACTGCAGGCGGCATTGTATGGACAGACAACAGAAATGGACACAAGGATGTCTACTATTATCCGCTTCCAGCACCTGTGATAAACATAGGAGCAATATCTGGAGGAATGGGAGTAAAGGCAACTGTAACAAATTCAGGAGTAGAGGACGGAACAAACATAGACTGGTCAATACAGCTCAGCGGAATGATATTTGTGGGCAAGGAAGCATCGGGAACAATTGACACTCTTGCAGCAGGAAGCGAGACAACAATAAGCACAGGACTTGTCTTTGGAATAGGACCAACGACCATAACAGTGACTGCTGGCGGAGCATCAAAGACATCAAGCGGCTTCGTGCTCGGACCTCTTGTGCTTGGAGTGAAGTAAAACAAACTCCTCTCTTTCCTTTTTTAATTTTTGATAGTGAACATTTTTTAACAATCTTTTTGTGGGTTTGCTTAGAAAAATATTAAATGCCCCTTCTGCATTGCAGTTCCATGCCGTTAACTGAAGTTGTTTTCTATGGGCGGGGCGGGCAGGGGGCGGTTACCGCCGCCAACCTCCTTGCGTCTGCTGCCCTCAAATCCGGAAATGAGGGTGTTCAGGCTTTTCCCCTGTTCGGTGCAGAGAGGAGAGGAGCACCTGTGAAGGCGTTTGCCAGAATATCCGACACCAAAATTTATCTGAGGAGCCAGATATATTTCCCGGACATAGTGGTCATTCTTGACACAGGTATAATGGATACGGTGAATGTCACAAGCGGGTTGAAAGAGGAAGGAACTGTTCTGATGAACACTCCTCGTTCTCCAGAAGAGATTGATATGCCGTTCAGGGTTGCAACAGTGGATGCGACAGGCATAGCGATTGAGAATAAAATACTGGTGGGTGGCATTCCTGTTGTTAATACGCCCATAATAGGTGCGCTTCCCAAACTCATGGATAATCTTACGATTGGGGCAGTAAGAGAGGCGATAATTGAAAGATGGGGAAAGAATGCAGGAGAGAAAAACGCAGATGCGGCAGAGAAAGCATATGAAGGGGTGAGAATAAAATGAAAACAACAATATCCTATCCGACAAAAGAGGCAATGGGAAAGACAGGGAGCTGGCGTGTATTCCGTCCTGTCCTTCACGAGGACAAGTGCATCAAATGCTGGATGTGCTGGGTCTTTTGCCCTGAAAGCGCAATAAGGAAGGAGGAATTTCCAAAAATAGATTATGACTTCTGTAAGGGTTGTGGAGTCTGTGCAAATGAGTGTCCTGTAAATGCAATAGAAATGAGGAGGGAAGAAAAATGAAGGTTATAGATACTGCAAACAATATTGCTGCACTTGCAGCAAAGATGGCACGCCCAAAGGTCATATCTGCATATCCAATCACACCTCAGACAACCATTGTCGAAAAACTTGCCCAGTATGTGGAATCGGGGGAACTGAAATCAGAATTTATAAGAGTTGAGTCAGAGCATTCCGCAATGGCTTCTTGCATAGGGGCAGAGGCAACAGGCGTGAGAACTTTCACAGCCACCTCTTCTCATGGACTTTTGCTCATGCACGAGATGCTTCACTGGGCTGCTCTTGCCCGACTGCCGATAGTGATGGTGAACATAAACAGGGCTATAGGGCCCGGATGGAGCATATGGAGCGACTGCAATGATTCTGTAGCCCAGCGCGATACGGGATGGCTTCAGTTTTACTGCTCCAGCAATCAGGAAGTTTTTGATACAGTGATACAGGCATATCGTGTCGCAGAGCATAAAGACGTGCAGTTGCCTGTCATGATAAATTATGATGGATTTATTCTGTCCCACACATCAATGCCTGCGGAGATACCATCGCAGGAAGAAATAGATTCTTTCCTTCCAGAGTATTCTCCTGAATGGAAACTTGATACAGACAACCCTATAACTCATGGCAATATCATAGGTCCGGAGTATTACATGGAAGTTAGATATGACATGCATATGTCCCAGCAGAAGGCAAAGAAGGTCATAAAAGATGTTGACCGTGAATGGGCTGAGAAGTTTGGCAGGAGTTATGGAGGGCTTATAGAGAAATACAGGTGTGATGATGCAGATACGGTCATAGTTTCATACGGGGCAATGGGAGCAGAAGCACATGCATCTGTTGATGAATTAAGAAAAAGGGGGGAAAAGGTTGGGCTTGCTCGTCTCAGGGTTTTCAGACCCTTCCCCAAAGAGGAGATGAAAGAGATAGCAGAAAATTCAGAACTTATCGTAATAGACAGGAACATATCTCCCGGAATGGAGGGGGCAATGGCAACTGAGATAAAAGCAACTGTTGGAACCAATATAAAGCAGTTCATTGCGGGACTTGGCGGCAGAGATGTGACATACAGGGATATAGTAAGGATGTACGAACTTGCGAAAGAAAATAAGGACGGATGGTATTCCGTGGAGGTGGAATAATGGTAGCAATAAAGGATTTGCCAGAGGAAGAATATGTCCTGGAGGGCAATGCTGCCTGCCCGGGATGTCCCATAACGATAGCCTTGAGAACAGTTCTGAAGGCGCTTGGAAAAGATACGATAATGACAGTGCCTGCTTCATGCAGCGCGGTCATCCAGTCACTATATCCAAAAACCTCATTTGCAGTTCCGACCCTCAACATAGCATTTGAGGCAGCAGCTGCATCCGCCTCAGGCATAGAGGCAGCGCTTCATGCGCAGGGAAAAGATGATGTTACAGTTCTTGCATGGGCGGGGGATGGAGGGAGTTATGATATAGGGCTGCAGGCGCTCAGCGGTGCTCTGGAGAGGGGAACAAATTTCATATATGTTTGCTACAACAACCAGATGTATTCGAATACGGGAGTTCAGAGAAGCGGAGCCACGCCCTATGGGGCATGGACAACGACTACATGGACAGGAAAGAAAGAGAGGCAGAAGAATCTTGCAGAAATAGCGATGGCGCATAACATACCTTATGTTGCGACTGCTTCCATAGCATATCCCACTGACCTGTACCGCAAGGCAAAAAAAGCGAAGGAGATAAAGGGGCCAAAGTATATGGAAATAATAGCGCCGTGCCCTCCTGGCTGGAGATTTGACATGAGCAAGACAGTCGAAATGGCGAAACTTGCAGTCGAGACAGGAGCATGGCTCATGTACGAATTCGAGAACGGCAAACTCACTTTCAATGGTCCGTCAAAGGGAATAGTGGAGGGCAGCAGGGAGCCGAAGCCTGTTGAGGACTGGCTCAAAATGCAGGGCAGATTCAGGAATCTTACAGAGGAAGACATTCAGAAAATAAAGAGAGACCTGAAAGAGGGCTGGGAATTTTACAGGAAAAAATCCCAGTTGTTTTAACCCCTCATATCTTTATAAATCCGCGGCGGGCATATGCGAGCAGCGCCCCCACCGATGATTTCAGAGGCATTGCTACCGACATTTTGCCCCCACTCTTAGTTTCTCCTTTCAATATTTTATCCAAAATGTCATCCACTCCATCTGCGTCAATCAATGTATACCCCCTCCCCGCCTCCCATGCATGGTGTGCATCGCTCCCTCCCGTGACCGATTTTTTCATATTCCTTGCAAGTTTTTCAGCCCTCTTGTTCTGGCTGGGAAAACTTCTTGCATTGAAAGTTTCTATCCCGTCGACATTCAGTCCTTCAAAATTCTTTACCGCTCCTGAAAACATGCGGTAGGGATGGGCAATAATTGCCACACCTCCCTTTTCATGGATTTCATCTATTGCATCCTCTGCTCTCCTGCTTTTTATGTCTCCTCCTATCCCTATGCCCAGAATATGCCCTCTATCAGTTGATATTTCTATTCCCGGAATGATTGTGAACCCCTCAATATCATATTTTCTGAATGCCCCCTTTACTGTATTGTGGTCTGTTATAGCCATGCCTCTGAAACCTTTATTTTTCAAAATTTTTGCCATTGTTTCCGGCTTTTCATGTCCATCTTTCGAATATGAGGTGTGGACATGCATATCAAACATCGCAAAATAATGGGTATGTGCTATTTAATCCCTTTCAGCGCATCAATCCACAAGCCTTACAACCGACAGAGAAGCGGGTCTGCCTTCATACTCTATGACACGGGTGGAGGTCTCTATCTTTCTTACATCTCCTTCCTTTGATATTACCCCGAATCTCTGGATAGGCGGTACATCTTCTCCATTCAGCCTTTTCCGGGTTATCTCTATGACTCTCTTTCTATCCTCAGAAGCAATCAGGTCAAGAACCCTCATCCCGATAAGTTCCTCCGGCGGGTAACCTATTGACTTGCACTGTCCCCCTGCAAACTTTATTTTCCCGTCCTGAAACACAATTACGGCATCATACATTTCATTTATGATTTGCGAGTAAAGATCCCTTTCCCTTTTCAGTCGTGCCTCCACCATCTTTCTGACTGTTATGTCCTCTCCCGTGCCAACATATCCCTTCACTTTTCCGTTCTCCCTGATAGTCCCTACGCTAAGCACAAAATCAAGGAGCTTCCCGTCCTTTCTCACCAATTTTATTTCGTGGTTCCTCACGAAGCCATTTTTTATGACGTAACCCATCATCTCATCCATACTTCTTATGTCTGCGAATAGGGTGGAAATGTCTTTCTCCAGAAGTTCCCCCTTGCTGCTATATCCAAGATGGTCAGCAATTTCATTGTTGCAGTTCACTATCTTTCCATCGGGAGATATAAGGAATACACATCCCATAAGATTCTCAAATATCTCTCGATACTCTCCCCCTTTTGTCTGAGAAGCAAGCTCTATATCCTTCAAAATGCCAGGGAGGTTTAGTTGCTGTATGAAAGCCTCTTTCCTTTCAGCCCTTATGTTAGAGACGTGAACCCTTATCGCTTCCTTGCAAAATTCTGCGATGCTTGAATATCCAAGTTCGGGTTTCGTCTTTACCATATTTTGCAGTTCGTCATGAAGTTCCTGGGGAACAGATATGGTGCTGTATTTTGCCATGTATATCGTATATATGTAATGTAATATGCTATATATAACTTGTTGTTTTACCAGAGCAATTTTGTCCTGCTAAGGCAATCATCTTATGCCCGTGCCTTCTTTCACTTCCCTGTCGGGTTTTATCCTGCCCCTGCTGTCTGCTAAAACCCTTCCGCCATATTCAACAAATCCTTCCTTATTGACTTTCATCTCCAATTTTTTGAAATCATTGAAATCGACCATTTCTGCAGGCTCTGGCTCTATTCCCTCTGCCGTTACCTGTTTTCCGGCTTCATCATTTGGGACAAGCAGTGATGGGGCGCCGTCATCGGCGGCAAGCAGCATCCCCTGAGAATGGATGCCTCTTATCACAGCAGGCTTCAGGTTGGCTACAACCACTATTTTTCTGTTAAGTAGTTTCTCCTTCTCATACCATGGCTTTATGCCAGCCACAATCCTTCTTTTTCCAACCTCGCCCATATCTATGTCAAGCACATACAGTTTATCTGCAGAGGGATGCTCTCTGACTTTCTCTATGCGGGCAATCCTGAGATCAAGTTTTGAGAACGGGTCTGACGACGGGACAATATCCTCGAGTTCCAGTTTTTTGAAAATCGGGGTGGGCTTTTCCAATTTTGCTTTGCCGAGTTCACTCAGTGCTTCCTCCCAGTTCTGTTTTTCCACCTCGCCATTGTATCCGAGCATATGCCATATCCTGTTTGCAGAATGGGGCATGTAGGGGGCTGAGCACACAGCAAGCGCTTTCACTATTTTAAGGCAGATATGCATGACAGTTGCGCATCTTTCTCTATCGTCCTTCAGCAGTTTCCACGGTTCGTTCTCGTTCATATATTGATTTCCTGTCTGGGCAAGTTTTATTACCCTTTTTATTCCTTCCTTGAAGTGGCATGCTTTTATCGACTCTCCGACTTCTCTGGTTGTGTTCTCTATTTCCTCCAGGATTTTTTTGTCTTCTTCAGTGAGCTCTCCAGGGGAAGGAATCTCTCCAAAATTTTTCTGGGTGAAGGTTATCACTCTGTGTATGAAATTTCCGTATGTTCCGACAAGTTCGTTGTTGTTCTTTGCCACGAAGTCCTCCCAGTTCCAGTCAGTGTCGTGCTTTTCAGGCATGTTTATTGAAAGATAGTATCTTATCACATCTGCATCAAATTTTTTCAGAATATCCGGAATCCATATCCCTATGCCTCTTGACTTTGAAAACTGCTCCCCTGAAAAAGTGAGATACTCATTGGCAGGAACATCATAGGGCAGGTTAAGCCCGCCGTGAGCCATGAGCATTGAGGGCCATATTATGGTATGGAAAGGTATGTTGTCTTTTGCCAGGAAGTAGTAATGTTTTGCATCTCCCTCCCACCACTCCTTCCATTTGTCTTCTTCACCTATAATCGAAGCCCATTCCTTTGATGCAGAAAGATAGCCTATGACCGCCTCAAACCAGACATAAAGGCGTTTGTTCTCGAAACCCTCGAGGGGAACCTCAACGCCCCACTCCAGGTCTCTTGTTATCGCTCTGTCCTTGAGCCCGCCTTTTATCCAGTTTATGGTGAATTTGAGGACATTATCTTTCCAGTAGTCTTTTCCGTCAAGCCATTCCAGAAGTTTTTCCTCGAATGCAGATAGTTTGAAAAATAGATGCTCCGTTTCTTTCATGACAGGCGCATTACCGCATATTTTGCATTTCGGCTCTATCAGTTCGGATGGCTCCAGGGTCTTGCCGCATTTGTCGCACTGGTCACCTCTTGCCTCTCCTCCACAGTAAGGGCATATCCCTTCCACGTATCTGTCGGGCAGAAACCTTCCACAGTGGTCACAGTAAGGGGAAAGCATGCTTTTTCTGTAAATATAACCGTTATCATAAAGGCGAAGGAAAAACTCCTGGACAACTTTTTTGTGGAATTCTCTGCTGGTGCGGGAAAAGTTTTCGTATGTTATTCCGAGTTCTTCGATATTCTTCACATGCTGGGCGTTGTATCTGTCTGCTATCTCCTTGGGTGTTTTCCCTTCCTTCTCAGCAGTTAGCGTTATGGGGGTGCCATGCTCGTCACTGCCCGACACCATCAGAACATCGTTTCCAGCCATTCTGTTGTACTTTCCGAATATATCTGCAGGCAGCATGCATCCCGCCAGCGTGCCAAGATGCAGGGAGCCGTTTGCATATGGCCAGGCAGCGCCGATGAATATGCGTTCCTTCATGCATCCGTAATGAAACGCAGATTTAAAACATGTCCGTAAGGTTTTAATAATATCATTGCATAGTCAAATGAAATTAGTGCATCATCATGTTCACAAATTCACTTTACAACCTTCAGGTTCATTTGGGCATTTGCAGAATTTTCATGATGCACTAATTTTAAGGAGTGATAAAAATGTCAATAGATCCATCATCAGCAAAATATTTGATTAAAGCAAAAATAAAAGTGGACGGAGCAGTGGAAAAATCAGATGTCATAGGTGCAATATTCGGTCAGACAGAAGGACTGATAGGCGATGACCTTGATTTACGAGACCTGCAGAAATCTGCGAGAATAGGGCGCATCGAGGTAGATATGCATCAGAAAAACGGAAAAAGTGAGGGAACGCTCTCTCTTACATCCGCTCTGGAAAAAGTCGAAACAGCCATAATAGCGGCAGGAATAGAGTCTGTGGACAGGATAGGTCCGTGCAAGGCTGAGATAACCATAGATAAAGTGGAGGACGTGAGAATATCAAAAAGGAAACATGTTGTTGACAGGGCAAAGGAGATACTCACAAGCATGATAAAGGAAGGGAGAGAGGAAATCGAGGACATAGCAGAAATCATACGACAGTCAGTGCAGGTTGAGGAAATAGAGTATTACGGAAAGGAGCATCTGCCTGCAGGTCCAAATGTTGCCAAAAGCGATGCCATCATAGTTGTGGAAGGTAGAAACGATGTCGTGAACTTGCTCAAGCATGGCATAAAGAATGCAATATCTGTTGAGGGTACGAGTATCCCAAAAACAGTTGTTGACTTATGCACAGAAAAGATTGCAACTGCTTTCGTAGACGGAGACAGGGGCGGCGATTTGATACTCAAGGAACTACTCCAGGTTGCGGACATAGACTTTGTTGCAAGGGCGCCGAAGACCAGGGAAGTGGAGGAACTTCCTTACAAACTCATAATGAAAGCCCTGAAAAATAAAATACCCACGGAGCAGTATATGGAGATGCACGGGATGGAGAGAGATAACAGCAAGGTGAACAAAAAGAAGGGGGCAAATGAAAATGTTCCCTCCCCAAAACTAAATAACAGGCAGAAAGGTTACAAAAAATTGCTATCCGAGGTTAACGGAAAACATATGGCAGTACTTCTGGACAGCAATGGTAAGGAAATGGGGAGAGTAAAAGTGGATTCCCTCATAGATGCAATATCAAAAAATAAGCCCGATGCAGTCGTTTTCGATGGCATAACAACACAACGTCTTGTTGATAACGCTTTTGAGCATGGAGTCACCAAAATAATATCTACAAAAAGAGGGGAGCTGTCAAAAGTACCTTCATCCATCACAATCATAACAGATGACGAATTGAGATAATCGCCTGCAGAACGGAGCATGCACTGGCGAATGCAGGTGCTGTGGATGAAAGCATGAAAGGATTGGTTTATGTTTATACAGGCGATGGCAAAGGAAAGACGACGGCAGCGATAGGAAGTGCCATTCGTGCCATGGGGCACGGAAAAAGAGCGGTCATAATACAATTTTTGAAGAAGGGAGAATACGGAGAAAAAAAATTCCAGCCCCTGGAAATATACCAGTTCGGGAGGGAACAATTTGTTATGGAGCCTACAGACAGGGATTATGAACTTGCTGAAGAAGCACTTGAATTTGCATTGCATGTTCTCGAAGAAAAGCCCTTCCTGCTTGTTCTAGACGAGGTCAACGTTGCTGCTTCCATGGGTCTTATAAGCACTGATGATGTTGTTGATATCGTTGAAAAGAGAGGGAATACAAATATTATATTGACAGGAAGAAATGCTCCTGCAGAATTTATCGAATTGGCAGACCTCGTGACAGAGATGAAGAAGGTAAAGCATCCGTTTGACACAGGCGAGAGGGCAAGAGAAGGGCTAGAGTACTGATCATAGGAGTTCGGCAACCTCATCAACAATATCCACTTTTTCTTTGAATCTCTCGACTTTTTTCTTCATCTTCCTTTTTTTGCTGTCAAAAAACTGTATCCCTTCGGCAGCCTTCACAACCCCCATGACATTTGCATTCTTGAAAATCTCCACTTTCTTTCCGCTCACATCCCCTGCTATGTCGCACATATCTATCTTTATCATCTCTCCCTCAACATTACCTTCCACCTTCACGTTCTTTCCAAGAATTATGTTGCCCGAAGCCTTTAACGAGCCGTATATTGTGCTTCCTTCCTCCACCATTATATGCCCTTTTACCCTGTGGTTCCCGTTGACAACGCAATTTTTGCCTATATGGAGCCTGCCGTTTATCGTGCACTCATTCCCTATCGAGGAGCCATTGGGGAGGAAAAAATATTTTTCAGAAATAGATATTATGTCCTGATTGCTTTCCAGTTCCTGGAGGATGCGCTCCACTTCCTCGCTGTGCCCTCTTTTCAGCAACTCCAGGAGGTAAAGAAGAACGTATATCACCATGGGTATGGGACTCCTTATGTTTATCCATCCCTTAGCCTCGAAACCGTCTCTTATCTCAACATTGTCCCCGACATCCAGATCTCCCTTTAAAGACAATTTTCCATTTATTTCTGTACCGTCAGCAATATATGCATTCCCCCCACAGAAAATGTCTCCGTTGATTACGGAGAACAAATCTATTCTCACGTCACCCACTGTTTTTATGCTGCCGTTTATCTTTGCTCTTTCCCCGGCGAAAACTCTCTCTGATTCTATGTTAAAATCAACGTTACATGCATTTCCCACCACCACATCTCCTTCTACTCTTATTGTTTTATCATCAAATTTCGTATTATCTGGTATAACATATGTTTTCCTATCAAATCCCATCCAAAACGTAATATGTGAGGAAGTATAAAGAATGTGCTATTTTTTATGGCAAGTTTCAGTGTCCAAAAAGCATTACATTTTAATTTGATTTTTGTTTTATGCATATGGAATACATTGCTGTCTTATTCACATGCAGGGGGGAGGACGCAGGCAGAATCGCCAGGGCTGTACTGGAGGAGAAGCTTGCTGCATGTGTGAACATAATAGATGCTTTCTCACTTTTCTGGTGGGATGGGCGCGTGCAGGAAGATAGGGAAAAATTGCTGGTGATAAAGTCAAGGGAGGATATGTGGGATGCACTGAAGAAAAAAATAAAAGAGATTCACAGTTACGAGTTGCCAGAAATAATAGCCGTGCCCATTGAATACGGGCTGGAAGATTATCTTGAATGGATAGATATGGCTGTGGGTAAAAAATGAAGATTATAACATTGACTACCGATATAGGGTGGTTCTATGCCGCCCAGATGAAGGCAAAAATTTTGTCGATTAACGGAGATGCAAGGATAGTTGACATAACCCATAGCATACATCCCCAGAACATACTGGAGGGGGCATATGCTCTCTATTCCTCAGTGATTCATTTCCCAGAGGCTATACACATTGCTGTCGTGGACCCGGAAGTCGGCACAGAAAGAAGGCCCATAATAGTTGAGACGAAAAAAGGATATCTTGTCGGTCCTGATAATGGCATCCTAATTCCTGCTGCGTCAAGGCTTGGCATAAAAAATGTGTATGAGATAAAAGAAAAAAAGTATATGGCTGAAAAGATATCAAACACCTTCCATGGAAGGGACATATTTTCTCCTGTGGCTGCCCATCTCTCTCTCGGTGTCATGCCCTATGAAATCGGGGAAAAGATAGAAGATTATAAAAATCTGGATTTTGAGGGGGTGGAGGAGGGAGAAATCATTTCAGGAAAGGTAATATTCATTGACAGATTCGGAAATATCATAACAAATATACCTGACAGGTATGTCAAATGGAAGCACGGCGACTGGGTGGGGGTAAGATTGTCCGGAAAAGCACTGGAAATAAAATTTCTGAAAAGTTATGGCTATGCCGAGAAGGGGGAGATGCTTCTAACGGTCTCGAGTTCCAATTTTCTGGAGATTTCATGCAGGGATGGGAATGCTCATGAGATGCTCGGAGCAGAGATAGGCGATACCGTTGAAATACTTGGGAAAGTCTGAAAATTCATGCATAAATATTATAACCAATATTTGTATTATTATTCGATTACTATGAAAAATAAAGTAGTTGGGATATTAATAGTAGCGATATTTGTTATGAGCGCTTTTGTTGGCATGGCTGGCTATAGTCCGCACCAGGGCATTTCCACAGAGGGAAATGGGGGCATGGCGGGCTTTGCATCATCGAAGAAATTGCATGAAACTTTCAGCACACCTGAAGTATCTTTCAACGGCGACCATATTCTGGTATCTGTTGGGAATACCATAGATGATTTAAAGCCAGATTATCCAATGATGCCCTACAGGACAGAGACGATTACACTTCCGTTTGGCACAAAAATTGATAGCATTGATGTGAAAATAGGCAATGTTCAGACAATGCATCTGGATGAAAAAATAAAGCCAGCAG
>VBQP01000021.1 GCA_008297795.1 Thermoplasmata archaeon
ACGTGAAGGCAGTTGGCACAGATTATGACAATGGCAAAAAAGTAATAATTATGGAAGACAATACCACCACCTACGACAAAAGTACAGGAGAAAAAGTGCCGGAAGGTTGCAGCGTTGAAATTCACGGGGTATATGCCGATACAGGTGAGGAGGCACAGAATTACGGTGATGCGGAAAGGGCTGGCTTTTACACATTTCCACCTGGCTCGGAAAAGAAAAGTTACCTTATGTGGAATACAGAGATAGGGGCACCATCTGTCGTGGACTTTGTAAGGGAAGAAGACCATGAAGGGATACATACCTATCTTTATGAAACAGTTGAAACAAGGAAGGTTTTCGATCCCACACCCGCCATAAATCAGAATGTGATTTATACAACCACAACAAAATACTGGGTCGAACCGAATAGCGGGTTGGTAATAGATATGGAGAAGACATCCGAGAAGAAGGTTGATATAATCAATTTCCTGATAGGAATACCAAGCCCAATATGGGTAAAGGCGTATTCCCTCACACTTTCATTCAGCGATGACATGGTAAAGGAACTTGTGGAAGAAGGAAAGGAAGCTGCAGATTTGATGAAGTTATCGAAAAAAACAATGCCTGCCATGGAGGTGAACTTATCTGTTGCGAATCTGCTTGACAGTGTGAAGGCAGCGAAGATACAGAAAAAACAGGTGGAGCAGTTATCCAACAGCAAGGTAAAGGCAGTTGATTTGCATTACTGGATGACGGAAGATTCAGTGAAAGCATCAGCAGATGAAGCAAAAACCTCAGGTTTCATGCTGACACTTTTTGAAGCAATAATACCTATACTTCTGGTAATATTTGGAATTGCTCTCATAGCAGTATGGGTGGTGAATAGACCTTGATGCTATCTGAAATTCGGCCTTTTACTCAGAAGAGCGGGAAGGGATAGCGGCTGATATGGAAAACCCTCCATCTTTCTGTTTATCATATCTTCAAGTTCCTCCAGAGACATTTCTTCATTGCATCCAAAGCGGCACCTTGGCTTGAATATACCTCCTCTCTCCTTCTCTCCATACACAATTATTATGGGTACCCATTCCTTTTCCGCTTCTCTGATTTTTTTGGAAACACTTTCATCCCTGTCATCTATGTCAACCCTCGCATTTAATTTTCCAGACAGGGATATGCATTCATCCAGAAATTCATCGCTTACAGGTATAATGCGAACTTGGGTCGGAGAAAGCCAGAAAGGCAGCATCCCCTTCTCACCCCTCTTCATTTTTCCTGCTTCTTTCTCAAGAAGGGCACATACACAGCGGTCTATTCCCCCAGATATGGATGCATGTAATAGGAGGGGGTATTTCCTTTCACCATTTTCATCCACGTAAGTTATTCCGAATGACTCCGGATTCTCCACATCTATCTGGACTGTGGAAAGGGCAAAAGATTTCCCCACAGAATCATTCATATTGAATTCAAATTTTGTTATGAAGTAAAAGTACCTTTCATCCCACATTTCAACAAGAATCGGCTTTCCAACTTTCTTTGCGATTTCCACGGCGAACTCTCTGTTTTCCTCGAAAAATGATTTTACAAATCTTATTGCCACTTCACCTTCGAGTTCTACGAGTTTATTCCATTCCATTGATAAAAGAAACTGTCTTTTGAATTCTTCAAGTGCCTGCTGCTTGTCTGCGCACAGAGTATGCATATCGGGCATTGTGAATGCGCGAAGACGTTTTATACCGGAAAGTTCGCCATGCTGCTCCTTCCTGAAGGATTTTGCAAGTTCAAAAATCCTTATTGGTAAATGTTTATAGGAGATTGTCATATCGCTTGCCATCAGATACTGCCCGAAACATGCTGCAAATCTCAAAAACAGTTCCTTTCCTTTATCTCCCTTCACCCTGTATTGCCTTGCCGGAAACTTTTTCAGGTATTTGCTCAATGCAGGATGCTGGGTATCATACATGAGGGGCGTTTCGACCTCCATTGCACCTGCAGAAAGGCACATCTCCTCCACCTTTCTTTCGAGAAGTTTTTTCACAAGTTTTCCCTTCGGGTACCATCTCATATTGCCGGGGTCAGAGCCGGGTTCATAATCCACAAGTTCAAGGTCCTTCATCAATTTTATGTGTGCAGGCTCTTTCTCGGATTTTCTGCTCCCGAACGCTTCATATCTGTAAAATTTTTCCAGTTCTTTATGTTCTGAAAAATCAAATTTGTCTGCTTCTACGAGTTCTCCTTCGGGGGTGAGTATGAACCAGGATGAAACTATTTTCTTCTCCTCTTCTTCTTCTCTTGTGCCCGTTATCTCCCTCGAGAGTTCAGCCAGAGGATGGCCCTTACAACTCAGCTTGAATGCCTTGTACCAGCCAAAGGGTGCGCTTTTCACCACGAATTTTTTGCTCAATTCCTGCTTCAGCTTTTCGAGGACTTCCTTTGCAGCATCGGGACTGGAAAGATTTGAGGATAGATGGGCGTATGGGTAAAGCATTATCTTTTCCACCTTAACGTTTTCTGCAACCTCTGATATTTCATCTGATGCATTTTTCACTGTTCCATCTATAACTTCTTCATCGTCTTTCTCAACTGCAACAAAAACTGCAAGTGCTTCATCAAGGCGGTCTTTCCTGGTATCTATTTCTTCTGCCCCCTTTATAGCCTTTTCCTTTGCCTCATATTCTATGTAATCTGTATGGAGTAAGAGAATCTTCATAAAGGAGTAAAGCACAGAGAGATATAAAATTGTTTCATTTGTTGCTGACCCTTATTTTTGATAAAACATAAATTCCCGTTAGGACAGCCAAGGTCAGGGTGCCAGCAAACACCAGCAATATACGAAGTTCTAATGGGAAGATGTAATTTTCAAAATCTATTACTTGAATCAGAGTGGCAATAACAGCACTAAATGTTAAAATTGTAAATATGAATATAATCTCGTTCAGAATATCACTTTTTTTGGATATCGATTCAGAGTACATGTTACGGGTGATATCTGCTATGATGGAAGACTTTTTTTGAATATCTCCTTTTATCGTTTCATAATTCCAATGCCTGTAAGATGCCGATAGTATGTTGTTTGTCTCTTTATCCATTGCAATAAACTCTGTGCTGGAATCGGACAGCAGTAGATTTACATAGTGGGTATATTCCCTCATAAATGCTATATTCTTTTCTATATCTTTTATGGAGTTGGGGAAGAGGTTATTTTTATTACCCATCCACTCTCTTAACTTCACGTTTGTTGAGAATAGAGACTGGACATATGAACCTGCTATATCCATTAGTTTGGCAATCGTCTCTATCTTGCTTTTATCAAAAAAATCATCAAGAACAAATAAAATTGCACCATCATATCCTATCACAAGATGCCCGTTTTCAGTCATAGAGAAAAGATTTTCCCTTTCTTCTTCTTTCAGGCCGTGCAGTATCTGGTAGTCTGAAAGAAATCTGGTGATGTCTTCTTTTCCTTTAATACTTGGATCTCTAATTATATATAAATCGTCCCAGTCTACCACTTTATGTATTTCATCTGCATCTATGTCTGCCATCTGTGCGGCTAAAGCCATTTTTAGACTTATTATTATTTTATTTATTGCCTGACTTAACTTGCTTCCAAAATCTTTCCTTTCAGTTTTCTTTTCGAAATAATCACCTATGCTGCAATCAAAATTTTCGAGAAGTCTGTAGTCAAAATTGTCAGGGACTTTTAGAGTCCAGTCTCCCCTTAATATGCCGATTCCATTTCTATAAAAAAAGAATTCGTATCTGGTCTTGTCAACCTCGATATTTATTTCTTTCTCCACGTTCTTCATCTTTCCAATTTCTTCAATTAAATAGTCAGAATTGTCATTTTTTAAAATAGATAGGGGATTTCCATCCAATTCTTCTGTTATATCCCATTTTAACAAAAACCTGTTAAACTTTACCCATTCGTCATGTATGTATAATCCTGATTCAAAAAGATCCAGCAGTTCAAAATCCCTGGAATTTTCCCAGTATTTTTTCACATCTTTAACAAATCTATCAAAATCCAGTTTGTAGAAATCTACGATTTTGTCAGGGAATAGGTCTATTTTCCAAGACAGTATAATCCTTATAAATTTCATTTCCACACCTGGCACTTTTTACCAATTCTCACTAAACTGCTTTGATATTATTTGTTTCTTAATTAAAAATTTTGCCTATATACCCATCAGAATTCTCAGCATGTCTCTAAGACCGGGGGCAAGCCCCAGCACAAGTATGAAGAACTTTATAAGCCCCTTCAGTATGGGTTTTTCTCCCAGTTCGTCTTTCAGATAAAAGTCCATTGCATAAATCACGCCTGCTATTATCACAAGTTTTGCGACCGGATATGCCAGTCCGTAAAAATGTCCCATAAGAAATAAAGGTATTGGGTGCTTCTCACCGTAGTTTATATCCATGCCGAGAGGATTCACAACTGCAAAATAACTTGTCCATCCATCCAGCATGTGGGCAAATATCAGAGATAGATTTATGCCTGAGGAGAATATTGTGCTTCCTGCCCTTTTTGCAAAAACGAAAATAAGGATTGTCACAGCAGAAGATATGGCAAGCACCAGCGGCAATATAATGGCATTAACATGGTTGGAAGTGCCCCATCTGTCGCCGTACACCCATATGCCTATGAGATACAGTGAAGGAAGCAGAAAAAGCAGCCCAAGAGAAAACATCGTCGCCGTAATGTTTTTTTTCAGGTAGAGAAACACAGAAAGGGAGGCAGCGGAAAAGAATATCATGAGTAGAGGATTCACAGGATGGCTGCATTTATCTGAAAAAATGAAATACATTATGAGATATGCTGCATCTATTGCCATAATCAGGAAGGCAAACAGCCTGACTTTTTTCTCACTCCTTTCGATATATATTCCTGCGAGCATGGATAAGAAAAAGTACAGTCCGACCTGAATGTATATTATGGGAGATATAAAGAAATATGATAGTGGCTTTTCGAAAAGCCCGCTGTCTTCAAGAACCCTCAGGGTTGAGCCAAGAATTATGAAAGGGAGGGACGCCGCAAAAAAAGGCATATCTATTTTTATGTCAAAAAATTCAAAAAATTTATATAGCATGTAAACAGCCAGCAGGAGGAGGGCGCCATAGATAAATTCAGATACAAGAGTATACCCCTCCGCCGCCCCCACCCCATGGTAACTTACAGAATGGCCTGCTGCGTCTGCGACTATCGGCCCCCACAGGTACTTCCATATGAAATGGTCATAGAATATTGTCGGTGCAATCAGTAAACCTGCTGCGAAAATGATACAGGCTGCAATTAGGATAATAAGCCATGGGCGCATCCATTGAAAAATGGAAACGATATAATAAATTAATGGTGGTGCAATTGCCCTGAAAAATAGTGAAAGAAATATAAAGTAGGAGTTATTTACAATAGAAGATGTTAAGTGAGGAGATATTCCTCAATCCAAATGAGCCAAATCCTGGATTTATGGTTCACAAGGATGAGGCGCGAAAAGTGATTCTTAAGGCAATAGCAGGAAAAAGTGAATGTTTCTGGATTCTTGGAAAGACAGGAATAGGAAAAACCACATTTCTCCTCTGGCTTAACGAGTTTGCTCCTGTTTACAGGGTGGTGCCCATAATGATTCATGGCGGGGAAAATCTGACCCTCGATGAAGTCAAAACAAAAGTGGAGCAGGCAATAAGGCCTTCGTTTTTCTCCAGAGTGTTTTTGCGAAAAAAGGTCATAGAGCGCCCCGTACTTCTCCTCATAGACGAGGTGGAGTATATAAAAGATGAGAGGGTTTTTCAATATCTGATAAGCAAACTCGATGATGACGAACTCCAGATGTCGGTTGTACTTGCCTCTGTTGAGGTAGTTGACGAAATCGTAAAAAATTATTTAAGAGGAAGAGATATAGAGAAGATATATCTTGAGATGCCACCAGTTGAAGCATTAATGGAAATGGTAAGAAAAAGAATCGAGGCTGCTGGAGGGGAAGGATTCAAACCTTTCGGTAAGCAGATGGTGAGAGATGTAATAGAGTCATCTACGACAATAAGAGAAATACTCGTAAAACTTGAAGAAGCGTTATAGGGTGAAGGCAATGGGTAGAAAAATAATGGTTGTTGACGATGAGTGTGAGGTTGCCGATATAGTGAAGAAAATGCTTGAATCAGAGGGTTTCGAGGTAATAACCGCAAACAGCGGAGATGAGGCCATACAAAAACTTGAGAAAGAGAAGCCGGATCTCATATTGCTTGACATAATGATGCCCGGAATGGATGGCTGGGCAACTCTAAAGAAAATAAAGAGCGATGAGAGATTCAAGGAAATACCTGTTTCGATGTTAACCGCGCTTCCGCTCACGCCAGATGATACAAAGGACAAGCCAATAAACAGCATAGAGAACTACATTGTAAAGCCCTTCTCAAAGAAGGTTTTGCTCAGCAAGGTAAACGACATACTTGACAGAGAGAAGGAAATCAACGAAATGTATGAAAAAATAAAGAGGGAGGTGGGGGAGGAGGAGGCTGAGGAATACAAAAAATTATCTCTTGCAGTGAACAGGCAGAGGAGGTTGATATCTGTAATTGTAGATTCTACAGTTACTGAATTGAGAGAGTCAATAAAAAATCTGATACTGAGCCAGAAGAGAATGATAGAGGTGATGAACAGAAAAATAGAAGAAATAGAGAGGATGGCGGAAGAAGCGTCGAAATCAAAGAAAGAGTGAAATTATTTTGTAAAGAATATCCCCCAGCGTAAATGACATGAAATATCCAATTGTGAGCGGTATAAGAAAAGGCACTTTCGGCGTTACCCATATTATCTTGTCCCCGAAAGATTCAATGTCCGCATTCTTCTGTGGCATTATCGTTTTCTTTATTTTTCCGTCCTCAATTTTCTCCATGGGCCATACAAACTTTTTTCCGATATCAGATGCCCTCATTTTGTAACCTAAAAAGCAGAATGGAAATTCCATACTGCCATTCCTGATATTCCATGCCAAAAATGCAATAGGTATGACCAGAAATATCAGAAGAGAATTTATGAACACTATAAGGGGAAATGGAAATTCCACAGGTGCCACCCATAGCGGAAGGCTGCCCATGTGAGGAAAAAGGGGAGCAAGGAGAGACAGGGAGAGGAGGGCCTTTGCATCTGCGCCTCCCATCCCTAGAAGAAGGAGGGTGAAGGATATTGGAATGATTATGACAAATGAAAAAACCACCTTTAGCAGGGAGTAGTCGGAAAATGGCATAAGCAGCAGTCCTGCAACAGCCAGTATCAGCCATAACTCATCTCTTGCAATCCTCAATTTAAAATCAGTGTATGAGGCATAAATGAGAACTGACATGCCTATTGCGAATCTGATCACATCGACCATCATGTGTGACATGCAGTATTAATCCTATGACAGTTATAATCGTGTCGATATTTTTTAACATTATTCTCTAAAGATGGCATTTTCAGGAATGACTGCCAAAAATGAAAATATAAGGAAGAGGGCAGGCAGTATTGCTCAGCGCATTTTTTTCATGAATAGAAGGGCTGCCAGAATTGCTGCTATTGCAAGAATTGCAGCAAATCCGGGCATGCCTCCGCCTGCCTTATGGACGACTATTTCTATTGTTTCAACGTTACTTTTCACGCCACTGGTGTCAACTGCCTGTATTTTTATTGTTTTTGTGCCTGCGGTTACGTTTTCACCGAGTTTTGGCACCTTCACATTTATCAGAAAGTCCTTCTCCTCTCCATCTTTCAAATTTACAGGAGGTGTAACTGCCGTTACGGTGAGATTGTCGTCTTCTATCACAGAGATGGTGACACCGCTTGCCGAGAAGTTATAACAGTATATCTTCACCGGAATGGTTCGTTCGGAATCCTCGTCGAATGGGGCAATATTGGACACACCAAGCGAAATTACAAGTTTCGGTTCCCCGCTTCCTCCAACCTCCACATCGAGGGTATATGTATTGGAGGTATCATTATTGTCCTTAATCTGAAGCGTGACTGTGTACCTGCCTTCCTCGTACCATATATGTGTGGCGGTTGGTATTGTATACTCATTGTCATATTTTCCATCGTTATCCCAGTCCCATTGGTAAAGTTCTATTATCCCGTCGGGGTCGGCGGAGGCGGAGGCATCGAAGAAGACCTCCTCTCCAGGCGAAGGATGTGATGGAGAATACTCAAATGCAGGAACAGGCGGTATATTCTCTCCCTGAGCATTAACAGTTATTACCTTCTGCAAGGACACACTCTCACCGTCATTGTCGGTAACAGTAAGCACAACGTTGTATGTTCCGCCTGCTGTATATGCGTGCTGGATAGTCTTTCCTGTGCCTGTTGAGCCGTCTCCGAAATCCCAGGAATACGAGGATATGCTTCCATCAGCATCACTTGAATATGATGCATCAAAGTTAATGGACTGATTTTCGAGCGGGTTCGGGGGGTTGTAGGAAAACGAAGGGACGGGCTGGGCATTTGAAACTGTTATTTGCTTTGTTGCAGTATCTGTGCCTGCAGGACCTGTCACTGTAAGTGTTACGGTAAATGTCTTTTTATCAGAATATTTGTGGGTGGGATTTTCATCATTTGAACTGCTTCCATCGCCGAAATCCCATTCCCAGGAGGTTATGCTACCTGTGGATTTGTCATAAAAATGAACGAAATCAGCCCTTGTTGGATCAGATGGTGCAAATGAGAAATCGGCAACAGGCGGCTTTGCAGGACCCGAGCCGCCACCACCTGCCCATAATATCTCTCCTGAGGGCGAGTATTTTATGGTGAAATAGTGGCTTCCTCCCGTTTTGTTGTATCCTGTTACTATTATGTTATTGCTGGAGTCTATTGCAAGGTCGTTGGCACCCCCCACAAAACCTTCTTTCTGAACCCACAGAGTTCCGAGATTGCTATTGTATTTTATGGTACAAAAATGCTCACCCGAATGAGCACTTGTAGATGTCCCAGTGACTATGATATTGTTGTTCCCGTCAACGGCTATGCCCATTGCATCATCAATCCCTCCTGCATCATATTCGGCATCTTTCAATTTGTTTCCGTTGCTGCTGTACTTCACGGTCAAATAATCCTTATCTCCATCTTCCTCGGAACCGCCTGTTATTATTATGCTGTTGCTCCCGTCAACAGCCACACCTGAGCCGCTGTTGTTTTTGTCTCCATTGCCGTAATATATTGGACCCCATATGTCGTCCAGATTATTGTCGTATTTGAGTGTGCAGTATGCGAGATGATCATCTTTATTGGAGGAGCCAGTAACCACAACATTATCGTTACTGTCAAGCGCTATGCCGAAAGCCAGGTCCGCATTACTCTCATCAAAAACCTTTTCCGCAAGTTTATTTCCGTTAGAGTCGCATTTTATTGTCCAGTAATCGCTGGATATGCCTGACGAGAGGTCTATTTTAAGAGACATGCCAGTGACAAATATATTATCAGAGGAATCAACAACAACTCTCCATGGTGTGTCATAAAATTTTCTGTCAAATGTTTTGTACCAGACCCGATCACCGTTTTTCGTATATTTTATCAAACAATAATTGAAACCCTGCAGAGAGGTTTCATTCACAGAACCCACGACTATTATGTTATCATTGGAATCAACTGCAACGTCCTTTCCTATATTGTAATTGTATTTATCAAAGTCCTTACTCCATATTAAATGACCATTGTTGCCATCATATTTTTCCGTTCTTATTATCCATTTGTCCTTTGAGGTATCATATACCTGTCCTGTTACAATAACATTGTCCTGACTGTCCACAGCAACTCCGTTTGCAGCCATGTCTCCTTCAGACAATGCCGGATTGGCGTTTCCATTCCCTGAAAAAAGAGGAACGAAAAGCGTTATCACAACAGCAATAGCACCTAATTTCATCATTGCATTTCTTATCATTTTTTCAACCCCGAATTTTTGCTTATCAAATGCCTGTATTTAAACATTTTTTATGCAGGAGTATACTGCCCATCCATTTATAAAAAATTTGGTACAATTATCGAAAATTGCTTTCATATGCTTTCAATCACACCAGTATCTGTGACGATTTTATCCAATTTTACATCATGTCCCTCGCTCGGTATTCTCTCGATAACCTGAAAATCGTAGGCAACACCGACCTTCACCCCTGAAGCATTTCCCAGCAATCTGTCATAATACCCGCTGCCGTACCCTATCCTGTTTCCATGCGCATCAAACGCTACCCCCGGAACAAGGTATATGTCAACTTCACTGCCGTCTCGCTCTCTTATAAATTCCTTTTTTGGCTCAAGAATGCCGTATGAGCCGGAGGAGAGTTCCTTCCAGTGCTTTAATTCCGAAAGAATTATTTCTTTTTTATCCCTGTCCACAACAACGGGGACCAGAACCTCTTTTTTTCCGATAAGAGAGCGTATCAGACCGTGGGTATTCACCTCTGTTCCGAAGGAGATATATGTGGCTATGACCTTTGCCTTCCTAAAATCATCCATTCCATAAATATTTTTTATAACTCTGTTGCTTTTCTCGAGGATTTCAATTGTGGACAGGGAATTTCTCAAATCAAGCAGTTTTTTTCTTATCTCCTGCTTCTCAGACATCTAAAGGTCCAGTATGTCCTCAATGACATTGAGCAAACCATAAATGTCCTGAATCTGGAGGTCTCCCATATGCGCTATTCTGAATGTTTTCTCTTTCAGGTCTCCGTATCCGTTAGAGATGCGCATGTAATACTTTGCAAGTTCGTCATTCAGCTCGCTGACAGATATCCCCCTTGTATTTTTTATGCATGTAAGGGTTTTTGACTCATACCCCCTCTCAGGATATATGTCAAAATATTTCCTTGCCCAATCCTGCACTATTTTTGCCATCTTTTCATGTCTTGCAAACCTGTTTTCCAGCCCCTCCTCATTTAGTATGTGATCCATCTGAGCATTCAGAGCAATTATCTGGGAAATGGCAGGTGTCACCCTTGTCTGATTCTTGAGGTGGTATTTGTACATCAGTGGCAGATTGAAATAATAGCCACGGTTAACTTCCTCTGCCCTTTTAAGCAGCCTTTCACTTACAGATGCAACCGCAATGCCGGAGGGCAGGGCAAAACATTTCTGGACGCCTGCAAGGCACATGTCTATGCCGAGTTTATCAACTTCTATTTTTGCTCCCCCCATGGCAGAGACTGCATCCACAAAAAACAGCACATCTGGATATTTTTTAACTACCTCTGCTATTTCCTCGAGAGGATTCATCATTCCTGTGGATGTCTCGTTGAATACGAGGGTTACTGCATCATACTCGCCAGTGGATAGTTTTTCGTCGACCATATCCGGCTTTATTGCCTTGTCCCAGTCAAGGCTTATTGTGTCGCATGGTATTCCGTTCATTTCGGTTATTTTGTGCCATCTCTTCGAGAAAGCCCCGTTTACAAGATTCAGGCACTTCTTCTTCACACCGTTTATCACTGCAGATTCCATTGCCCCTGTCGATGAGGAGGTGAATATCAATACAGGATTCTGGGTGTAAAGCAATTTCTGCAATTTTGGCTGAAGTTCTGCATATATCTGTGAAAACTCTTTTGAACGGTGGTGTATCTGAGGCGCTGACATTGCCTGCAGAATTTCTGTTCTTACTTCACTTGGACCTGGAGTAAACAATTTCTGATGCATGGTCTGGGTATTGAAAATTATTACTTAAATATTTCCTGCATCAACAAAAATTCTTGCTGCCATTTTTCTTCCAATGGTTGTTTCCCTGCCATCTATTCTTATAACGACAGGTCCCTGCATCGGGTGCATTGTTACGACTTCCACTTCTTTGCCTTTTCTTATTCCTCTCGTTCCAAGATTTATCTGGAAGCCTCTTCCGCCTTCTCCGCCTTCCACCCTTGTTATTGTCGCTTTTTTTCCTGGACCGAGTTGTATTAGTGGAATTTCCATAGAAATCTTTTAGGCAAGCCTAAATTTGTATTTAAATTTTTGGGTTATGGGGGCTGTGGGACAGAATTAAACCTGCCCCAGGTTTAATAGATTGTGCCACAGCCGGTTATGGGGGCAAATTATGCAACATTTTGTGTGCCATTCTTAAGATATTCCAGAGGGTTAACTTTAAATATTCTCAGCATATTTTTATTTTGGAGGCAATAAAATGAGAAAATATAAGGAGGCAATAAAATGAGCAAATATAAGGCAAAAGCGGCGATAGGAGTTTTAATAGCAGTGTTGATGATATCGGGAGCGTTTGTGGGGATGACGAGCCAGAACAAAAATGCAGCTATGTACTCTTCGCCAGTAGAAAATAAAGATACAGTTGATGTGACGCCAGAAAATGGAGACGGTGGAGAAAAAGCATATGTGCTTGACAAGTCGGTCAGGGAAATACCTTCTGACGAGATATCGACAGCATCATATACGGACGAGGAAGAAAATGATATGAACTATAATACGGATGTCGGTAGTTCCATATTGAGGTCTCTGCCGATATATCCGGGAGAGCCACATGATGCTGCACCAGGCAGAGGGACAACAGGACAACTTGACCCGAATGGTGACAAAGACGATTGGTTCTTTTTCTCGGTATGCAAGGGCCAGAAGATAAGCATAAGACTCACACCCGATTCCAACTATGACCTGGAACTCGTCGACTATCAGGCAACAACTGTGGCATCATCTGAGAATACAGGAAATTCACCGGAATCGATTGACTATACAGCGGATTCAACGGGCAAATACTTCGTGCATATCTACACAGGAGATGGAGCAGAGGCAGGTTCATACACGCTTGATGTCTCTCTGGTCGGACAGAATGATGCAGGGAGTGGAAGCGATGCCGGCGACAGCATTGGTTCAGCAATGGCGATATCACCTGGCTCATACGATGGATATCTTGACTCGGAGGACTGGGCAGACTGGTATAGTTTTACTGCTAACTCTGGACAGGGGATAAAGGTTGAACTTTCATGCCCTGACAAGTCAGATTTTGATGTCCATCTGTACAATCCGAGCGGCGAGTGGGTATATTCTGCACAGTGGTATGGCGATGACACACTCGAATATCCTGCAGATGCATCCGGTACATGGAAGATAAAGATAGACGCTTTCCCTGGATGGGACACAAGCAAGTGGCCAGACAACTATTTCCTGTATGGTTCAGGTGCATATCAGTTTACACTGAGCGTTGGTGTTTCTGTTGAAGCACCGCCAGGACCTGTTCCTCAGCCGGATATAACACCTGTGGCACAGACATTCATAGTGGATGATGTTCCTGACGGAAGTTCGGATGAATATGCATATCTTGCAGCTGTTCCGGCAGCCAACTATCTGGAGGACGGAAAGAGATATGTTTCCCCGATAGTGTACCAGGGCTGTGATTATGTGCCAACATGGTTCACTACAGTGGATGATACCACGCAATACCTGCTTGACGACTGGAATACATATCTGTCAAGACATGGATTGACTGCAACTGAATATCATTTGGATTCTGACCCGATAAAGGCAGCAGCAAACATAGCGACAACAAAGTGGACTTCTTCAAGTACTGCCGTGATAGCAGTTGATGGAAGCAGTTTTGAAGATACAGTGACAACCGTGTTTGACCAGGATGCGTCAATATCATCCACACCAACAACCATGACAATACCTGCAGGAAGTCCAAAATTCAAGGATGTTGGAGGAAATAAAGCGGTACCGATGTTCCTCGGAAAGAAATGGGGCGCAATCCATATGATTGCTAACGGCGACAGTTTCTCCGGCGATACAGGAATAATAACTCCGAGATATGAGTCAGTCATGGAGGACTGGTGGCCATACCCATATGACTTCAATGGACCAGATAAGGACACATTTTATCCTGTTACCCTCCCAGGATTCTGGGCGCCGTATGTGACTGGTGACAGCGGACTTGAATCGCTCCAGATCATAAAATATCCTGGCGATAGGTATAAGATACCAATCACCTCAACAGATTGTAGTATAGAAGTTACCATTAAGACAGATGAGCCATCTAACCTGATAGTGTATCTCATTGATCCGTATGGGAATGTGAGAAGGCCAAGTGTTCCGCACTACAATGGTGGGGAAATAAATCCAATACATATGTGGAATGGTGGACACTGGTTGCACGATTACGATGAATTCCGTACATGGATAATAAAGCCCCATACAGAGTATACTGTAGAAGTCAATTATCCTGTGACAGGTAAATGGACAGCCATAGTTGTACCTTATCTTGATGAAAACGGAGAGGATATTGGTTACAACGGCGATTACCACATCACAGCAGTGGTAAGAGAACATAATCCAGACAGAACAGCAGCAGCATTGTCAGCAGCAAATGCTGCAGTTATTGCATCTCTCAAACATGCACCTCTGCTTTATGTGACAGCAGATTCAGTACCACAGGAAACATCTGATGCGCTCTCAACACTTGGAGCATCAAGCATAATATTTGTTAACATAAACGGTGTGAGCAGTGCAAGTGTGAGCGGTGCAACTGAATATACAACAATGCAGGATGTCGTAAATGCAATAAAGAGCGACCCGCATTCGGAGAATT
>VBQP01000022.1:0-11809 GCA_008297795.1 Thermoplasmata archaeon
CAGATAAACGCAAATCTGTTTGTCATAGGAACAATGGTGATAGGCGTTGATGAGTGGTAAAATCACCGCCATCTGGCAGAATCTGAGAAATCCTCCATCTCTTCCTTATTTTTAGTCAAGACGGAGTAAGAAACCTCTGGGCTTAATCTCATAAAGCAAAGTTTTATCATTAACTTCCAAATATAAATTCATGCCCGAGGCGATTACCGGAAATGAATTGCACGAATTGAGAGAATAAGGTAAAGCACATAAAAGAAACATTGCAGTACTCTCAAATCCAGATTTACTGGAAAAATTAAAGGGGCAAGGAGGAGGCTGGCTAACGGAAAAGGGATGGACAGGTGAATAGTTGCCTTCACCATCCAAACATTTATACACCTTTATTTATTTCAGCCAACGGTGTCCCATATGCCTTCGGGGAAAGTGAGCATAGGCGCGTTCAGAGAGAAACTTGATGATGTTTTGGGCAGTCATGCCAATATCAGGAATAACATTTCAAGAAGGGAGATGATAGAGGAGGCGGTCGCAAACAAAGAAGCGCTTATTTCAAAAAATGGAGCGCTTGCAACCTGGACACCTCCTGAATCCACAGGGAGAAGTCCGAAAGATACCGTTATCGTCCGCCATCCTGAAAGTGAGGGAAACATAGACTGGGATTCCCCCAACAATATTCCCATCGAACCCGAAACATTTGAAATGATTCTTTATGATGCCCTAAAAACCATTGAGGGAAAAGAAAAAATATACATAACAGACAGGGTGCTGGGGGCAGACCCCTCATGGGCATTGCCTACCAGAACAATAACAGACCATGCCCTGACTGCTCTTTTCACAGACAACATGTTCCGTCCTGTTCCCGATGATATAGAAAAAAGCGTGTTCTATGGAGAGGAATTCATCCTTCTCACTCTTCCGTACGATAAACTGGAGGAAGTGAAATATGAGGGACGACTGAGAAAACTAAGGAACGGAAAAACCTCGAATATGGTTGTTGCAATGGACTTTGATAACAAATTAGGCGTTGTTTACGGCTCTGCCTATCAGGGCTCCGTGAAAAAACTCATGTTCACCGTTATGAACTATTTGCTTCCGGATAAGGGAATACTTCCACTTCACTGCTCGGCAAACGACGGGGAGGGCGGTTCTGCCCTTCTTCTCGGATTGTCTGGCACGGGAAAGACCACCCTCTCTGCTGACCCCCGCCGCGCCCTGCTTGGGGATGATGAACATGGCTGGAGCGATGAGGGAATAGCAAACTTTGAGAACGGATGCTACGCCAAGATGATAGACATAAAAAAGGAAAAGGAGCCCGAGATATACAATGCTGTGATGCACAAAGACGACTGGAGAGAGCACGGAGCCATAGTTGAGAATGCCATGATGTATCCCAACGGGAAATTCGATTTCTCGGACAGCAGGCTGACGCAGAATTCAAGGGCTTCATATCCGCTCACCTATCTGTCAAACGTGAAAACGTCCTCAAGGGCAGGACACCCGAAAACAATTCTTTTCCTCACAGCAGATGCAAATGGCGTTATCCCGCCTGTTGCAAAACTTAATAGAAATCAGGCGATGCTGTGGTTTTTGATGGGATATACAAGCAAACTTGCAGGTACAGAAACAGGAATAGATGAGCCTGTATCTGTTTTTTCCAGATTTTTCGGAGAGCCATTCATGCCCCGCAATCCTGATGTCTATGCAACAATGCTCGGGGAAAAAATGAAGAAACACAGCACCAGCGTTTATCTCATAAATACAGGATGGACAGGCGGTCCTTATGGTATTGGGGAGCGTATAGACATTGATTACACAAGGGCTATGGTCGATGCTGCATTGACTGGAAAACTCGAGAATGTGAAATATAGAAGGCATCCTTTCTTTAAGGTAATGGTTCCCGATAATTGTCCAGGTGTGCCAGACGAAATACTCTGGCCAAGAAATACATGGAAAGACAAGGAAAAATACGACGAAAGGGCAGAGAAGGTTGCAAAAGATTTCAGAATGCACTTTGAAAAGGCATACAGCAACAAAAACATTGACGAAGAAATTGTGAGAGAGTGCCCGGGCTTCTAAGCAAAATAAAGCGGGAAGAGGATAGGGAAGATTACTCTATATCCTCAAACCTCCCCTTCAACCTGTCCATGACTTTTGGAAGAGTTGTGTATTCCATGTCTGCCAGCGGCAGGCGGTGCGGCTCAAATGGCCCATGCCTGCGCATGTAATCTGTCACCTCCATTGCTTTTCTGCGGGTGTAATCGAAGCCAGGGTCATCAAACAAGTCAGCAGGACCTGTCATTTTTCCATCTTTTATCTGAAAACCAAGGGCGACAACTCTCGGCGGTCCATCAAAGCGGGTACACTTTGCCTGCTCCACGGACACGGGCATTATGGGCCCGTTGTGCGAGCCTCTCATCCATCCAGAAACAAGATGGGGGAATGCAAAACCTTCCAGAACTTCTCCGAGAGCAGGAAGTCCCGACTGGGCACGAACAGCGGCAACAGGGTCATCTTTGCCAACATATTCCCCTGCAATCTGATACAACTTTTCTGTTGATATCACTGCAACAGGCTCATCTGCGGGGAGTTTCCCTCCCTCCTTCGGATAAACCCTCTTTATTACAAACCTCGATTTTGCGCCTATCAGTGCAAGGGCACTGTACATCTCTTCTGGCATATTCATGAAGACTTTCTTGTGCTCCAGAATATCCCATATCTCCAATCTGAAACCTGCATGAACCGATGGGTCTATAACGAGGCCTGCGGTATTGAATGGATCAGCAAAAATTTTGAATATGGGCAGGTTGAAGGCGCCCGGCTCTGTCTTGTCCATCAAAAATGCAATGAGCGGCTCGGATTTCCTTTCGGTGAATTCCATCTCAGCCACGCCAGGTCCCATTCCCCGTATATTGCCTGAAAAAGCGTCTTTCAGCAAATCCTGCCCTGCGCCATATAACCCGAGGGATTTTGCTATTTCTGTTGCCTTTCTGAAAGTGTCCCAGGCAAGGGAATGAATTTCCTCATTGTTTTCTCCCCTGTTGTGGGTCATCAGCAGTTCAAGGTCATCGCCACAATGTGTCACATGAAAATCTATCAGCAAACCATTTTTCTTTGCCTCTGAAAGGTTTTTCTCAGCGATTTCAATAAGTTCCCTATGAACAGAGGAATGGCCCGGGAAACCTCCTACATCTGCCTTTATAATACTGAATGTGGTTCTCATGGATATGGTAACCGGATTAAGTTAAAAAATTTTTGCCTATTCCTGCTGGAAGAACATATCCACCATCTGGGAAAATTCATGGAATGGCGTTATTCTGCCCACCACTTTATCCGTATATTCCTTTAATTTCTCGCTCCACTCTGTATCAAACCACGCTGTGTATCCCCATATTCTTGCCTCTGGATCGATTTTCAGTATCTTTTCCGTCGTTCTCACGCCGTCCAATTTTCCTGTCCCTTTCATGTGATTCTCTATTGCCATCATATTGTCTTCTCCAGAAAGATTCAAATCCATTATTACAAGGTCTGGCTTTTTTCCTTCGGCGAGAAGTTTTTTGTATAATTCCACACCTTCCTCGCCTGTGAGGGCGTTGTGTATTTCCACAGGTGTCTTAATCCTGCCAAGGTTTATCTCGAGAAGTTCGTGAACCATCGGCTCATCATCAACTACCAATATTATCTTATTCATGTATTTCACCCCTCTGTGTTACATTTTTAACAACTTTTTCAACCCTTGTTATTGCATTATATGCAGATTCTATTTTTTTCTTTTGTTCATCAGGGACTTCTTCCATAACAAGGTTGAGGTATCCTTTTGCAATGGTTATGGGGTTAAAGAAATAGTGAGAGGTGTCTCTCTTGAACATTTTTTCTTCTTCCAGAACCCTCCTCATTTCTTCCTCTGCTTTTATTTTTGCTATCCCCGCCGCTATTTCCTCCGATATGCTTGAAAGTATCTTCCTTTTTTCTTTTGGCAGTGAATTTTTGGAGGAGGTTGCAATCTGTATGACCCCGTGCACCTCATTTTTTGTTATCAGCGGTATTGTGTACAACTCCCTCAGGTCATATTTTTTGTATATCGGGCGATTAAATGAGAGGGGCTCATATTCCTGAAGATTTTCCACATATCTGGCTTCGCTGTACAAACATGCTTTTACTGCTTCCCATGGCTGGGATTTGTCTATCTCTATATTCTTTATGGAAATTTCTTTTAGTTCATCTGGATAGCCAATATGCGCAACAGGCATGAGCATATTTTTACTGCATATGAAAATGTTGGCAAAGTCACAATCGAAAGCGTCTTTTATTACCCCCAGTATCTCTCTCCCAAGTTCATCAATACTGTTACTTCTGTTTATGCTCATGCTTATATTCAGGTAAAGTTCCGATAGTTTCCGAATTTCTTCCTCTGCTTTTATTCTTTCGGTTATATCACGAAGCATCCCGATAACTTTTACTTCCCCTTTCTTTCCTATATTTACTGTTGCCACCTCTACGGTTTTTATCTCGCCGCTTTTTGCTATTATTCTGAATTCATACCTTTCAGGTATTTCCTCCCCCCTCCTCCTTGCCTCTTCTCTTTCTTTTATGAGTTTTATGTCTTCAGGATAGATAATATCCCAGAAACTGAAATCCTTTTTTTGCACTTCTTTTGAAGAGTAACCTGTAAGTTTCTCAAAGGCAGGGTTGACATATGAAAATCCTTCAGGTGTTATGATATATATTGCATCATTTGCATTTTCCACAACTCCCCGGAAGCGCTTCTCGCTTTCCTTCAATGCTTCCTCTGCTTTTTTACGGGCGGTTATATCTATGAGTGATACAATCGATTTTTTTGTTCCCGGAAGCAGGTCGACGGTGATAAGCATATTGAGAATATCTCCTTTCTTACTTACTGCTCTGAATTCATACGTATTTGGCACATCCTTGGCATTCTCTCGCCTCTTTTTGTGATACTCCATCATTTTCTCGAGGTCGTCAGGATGCACAAAAGTTGGCCATTTGAGTTTTCCCTCAACCTCTTCCTTTGAGTATCCGCAGAGTTCTTCAAATCTGGAATTCACAAGGGAGATTGTCCCGTCTTCCTCTGCAATCATCATCGCCGTGCCTGTATTCTCAAAAGTTGCTCTGTATTTTTCCTCTGATGCTTTGAGAGCAGTTATATCTTCCACAGTTCCTATAAGATATTGTATCTTCCCCTTCTCATCTCTCACAATACTTGCGCTTTCCGAAATCCATATTATACTCCCATCTTTTCTATATATCTGCGATTCAAAATTTGATACCTCTCCTTCTCTCTCAAGTATTTCAAGCAATTCCTTTCTCCTGCCAGGCTCAACATATAACTGCCTGGAAATATCGGTCATGTTTTCAATAAGGTCTTCGGGGGAATCATAACCATATATGCGAGACAGTGCAGGGTTTACAATTATATGCTTCCCTTCTGGCGTACTCTTATATATCCCCATCACCGCATTTTCAAAAATTACCCTATAGTTTTCCTCAGCAATACGTAATTTTTTCTCTCCCTCCACTCTCTCTGTAATATCCCTCACAATTGCCTGCACGAAGAATTTCCCCTTTATTTCTATCCTGTTCAGAGAAACTTCTGTATCAAAAGGTGTTCCATCCATGCGTATATGCTTCCAGTAAAATCTCTGCGGCTCTCCTTCCAGTGCCGCATTTATTTTTTCGAGGGCTTTTTCCTTGGAATCTTTTCCGTCTGGCTGCCTTTCAGGTGAAAATTCATAAGGGGCATGGCCGATTATATTTTCTTTTTTTCTGCACCCGAATATCTCCAGTGTTTTTTTGTTGCAATCTATAAATACCTCCTTTGACATCAAAAAAATTGCATCATTTGCAGAATCAAACAGGGTGCGGTACTTTCTTTCACCGCTTATCAATTTCTCAACTGCCTCCCCCCTTTCAGTTACATCCCTCATCATACCAAGAATTCTTATTTCTTTCCCTGGCAGAGGTATGGTGTTTACTTCAACATATTTCGTTTTTCCATCTCTGGATATTATCCTGAACTGGTATGAGGGTGGCAACTCCTTTCCTTCCTCCCGTGCCTTCTCTCTCCCCTCTATGAGTTTTATATCATCGGGATGTATAATATCCCAGAAATTGAAATCCCTGCTGCAGAGTTCATCTGCTCTGTATCCTGTAATTTTCTCAAAGGCAGGGTTGACATATGAAAATCCTTCAGGTGTTATGATGTAAATGCCATCAAGGGCATTTTCGACAAGCATTCGGTATTTTTCTTCACTTTCCTCCAGTTCAAGTTCTGCCTTCTTTAACTTTGTTATGTCTGTGACAACACCTAGTGCATGAGCCTTTCCTTTATAGGATACTTTTGCCATCGACAGGTTTATGAAAATTTCCTTGCCATCAACTCTTTTTGCCTTCAACTCGTAAGATGCCTCCAGTAGTTCATTTTTAAGGGCTTTTTTTATGTCTTTTCTTATCTTTTCTGCATCTTTTTTTTCCAGCAAAGAAAGCAAATTTTTGCCTTTTAATTCGTCAAATGATTTTGCACCAAATATTTTCAGAAAGGCAGGGTTTGCATATACAAGTTTGTACGAAGATGCAATGAATATGCCGTCTCTTGAGTGTTCTGCAATTATGGCATATATATCTTCATCTGCAATGAAATTTCCTTCTGATTCTGCCCGAACCATATCTGCATCTCCAACCACAAACAAATGCAGCCATAAAGTAATTTCCCCTATTTACTATAAACATTTCGGTAATTTAATGGCTGACTGCCTCATAATTTTTCATCCCGGAACTTCTGAGTTTGTCCAAAATTGCTTTTGCCCCCCTTGAATAAAAAAGATGGGTTTTGCATTTGCAGTCACTTGAACCGAAACCAGCAATTCCATAAAATTCATCCTTCAGGAGAGATGCTATTCCGCATTCTTTCTTTTCCTCAATAAAAAGCACTTTTATTATCTCACCTTTCTCGAGCAAATAATCAATATGCCAGTGTTTCTTTTTATTTTTTCTCAGATGCCTTCGTATTCTGCCATCAAGTCCGCCCATCGCAGAGCCAATATATGTGTAATATCCCTTCTTGAACGATAGAATGCCGAGTTTGCCCACCTCTATCTCTTCATCTTTTTTCAATTCTACCAGAAGAGCATATGTCCCCTTCCTCATTTCACTCATGATTCTGCTGCTCTACAATCTCCTCTATTTTTTCAACTATGGATTTAAACACGTCGGATGCCTTCATACCCTCGGAAAGAACAAAAGGTTTTCCCGAATCACCTGATTCTACAATCCTTCCGTCAATAGGTATGGAGCCAAGGAATGGAACTCCAAGTTCTTCTGCAGATTTTTTCCCGCCTCCGACTTTGAACAAATCTATCTCCTTGCCACAGTGAGGGCATGTGAAACCGCTCATATTTTCTATTATCCCTATAACAGGCATGTTCAGAGTTTTTGCAAACATAACGGCTTTTCTTGAGTCAAGAAGGGCAACATCCTGCGGTGTGGTGACCACAACAGCCGCCCCCCCAGGTATCACCTGAGCTATACTCAACGGTTCGTCGCCTGTTCCGGGCGGGAGGTCTATAATCAGATAGTCAAGTTCTCCCCATTTCACATCCCCTATAAACTGCTTTATCGCCTTCATCTTCAGAGGTCCGCGCCATATGACAGGCATATCTCTATCTTTAAGGAGGAAAGCCATTGATATTACGCTGAGATTGGGGGAAACACTGACGGGAAGCATGGATTTTTCGTCACCCCCTATCTTCTTATCTTCTATGCCAAGCATTTTTGGAATATTTGGACCGTGTATGTCTATGTCAAGTAAGCCCACTTTCTTTCCCTTTTCAGAAAGGGCAACGGCAAGATTTGTTGCAACAGTACTTTTTCCGACGCCTCCTTTTCCACTCATAACCACAATCTTATGCTTTATTTTTTCCAGATTTCTGGCAATATTCTGTTCGGGATTTGGAATCATGGGTATGGCAATGGCACAGGTATAATAAATTTTTGGCTTGCCATCGGCTATATATTGAGAATTATCAAATTTTTTGTATCGTTTGTTTTATTTCCTGAATTATCATATGCTGAAATTTTGATTGTGTGACTGCCTACTGCAGAATCATCCCAGGTCCATGAATATGGCGGTTTTTCATCACTATGTTTCAATTCTTCATCAACGTAAAATTCAACTTTTTTTATGCCGATATCATCATCTGCATATGCCCCTATTAAGATTTTCCCTATAATGATTGCCTTATTGCCATTTATCTTCGCTATTTCTCTTCCAAAGAAGTAAATCGAGCCCTCGACAGGGGAGGTTATCTTTGCAACAGGTGGCAGGTCGACGTCAAACACTCTGTCTGAGGCGACTCCGTCAACATAGTATGCTTTGAAAGGATTTTCATCAGGCGGTAAGGCATAGGAATTGTGGTGTGTCCCATTGAATATTACGCCTATAGCAATTATATTTTCCATGTCTTTTTCAAGCATATGTTCGAATCCATAAGCAGGAGGATTCCAGTATCCGCTTGAGTAATGTTTTCCATATGCATTCACAGAAATCTGTTCGTTTATGGCATAACCCATAAAACCGAAGTGGTATGGTATGCCATTGCTGTCTGTCCAGCGTGAGTTTATTTCTGCTATATAAACTGCAAGTCTGCCATTATATTTTTCACCTCCGCTGTTGGTCACATATGCTTCCACAAAAAGACCTACCTGGCAGGGGCATTGTATCCAGTTTGCAAGCACTTCAATTGATAAATCTGGTACATCCCTGCTGCCTGCTTCACTTATTTTTTTCTCATAGTAGGACTCATCTTTCAATCCATATGCAACTTCATTACCGCCGTCAAAAAAGCATGTGGGGTAACCATATATATTGTAGTCTCCTTCGAGCCTGTGATTAGCCACTTCAAATTTGTCCGAGGGCATGGTCACATAATAGAACGGATGCTCGCCGGATAAATAAATCGAATGAAGTATTTTATCCACAGCAGATGAGTCGTCTGACTGACTGTCAACACCTAACTCGCAGAAAACAGTATGGGTGAAGTTGTTTGTGATACCTTCCCTGCCCGCTTCAGCACCTATTCCCATGGGAATATTTGCTATCATCATCAAAAAAACAATTCCTGCAAAAATATGCACTTTCGCCATCTTATCTCTCATTTAACTATTGTTAACTTTAACGAAAAGGGGTATATATACCTTTGTGCATGACTTGCTGTCATGCCGTCATCCGAAATTATTATAGGGATGTAGCATATATCATAATACAAAACGTGATGAAAATGAACCGAAAAGACGGAAAAATATTGGTTTTATTTGCAGTTGTAATCCTGATTGGAGCAGCCTTCAGCGGCTGCATAGGCGGACCAAAATTTGAGGAAGTAAAGGGTTTCAGCATGGATGCAATAGGTGACATATCATCGGAAAGAACAATGGGTGCCACCCCTGTTATTGCGTCTGAGGAAAACTCATTCTATGCCCTCATAGGTACGCCTGTTGCAGAATACTATTCTGGAAATGAAAGTCATGTTGCTCCTCTTCTGGTAGAGAACTTCAGCGACCCTTCGCGTTCGGTCACAAGATTCAAGGAGATGTATTCTTTCTCGAGCGATATAAAAATAGTTGGTGGCTCCCCTGAAGAAGTTTCTGTTGATATAGCGCAGAAGGTATGGAAAAAGAGCGATGCTGTCGTTCTAATAGAGGACAGTATGAGGGGTTATGAACTCGGCGTTTCTGCAACTCCGATTGCTTCTTATCTGAACATTCCTGTTATTGTCACAAACAATACCGATAATGTGAGAGATGTACTCGATAAACTGGGCGTGAAATACACCTTCCTATGTGGTGACATTGAAGGGCATGAGCGTACGTGGAGATTTACGGAGGAAGGACAGATAACTTCTTTCCTGATAGATCTTGTGAAAGACAAATTCGGGAAAGTTGGATATATAACCATGGCTAATCCAATGGATGCTTTCATGCCGAAAGTTTTGAACACAACCTCATTCCACTTTAGTGGAACAGTTGATTCTGTTGCTATTTTGCCATCAACGCTTATATCAACAGCAAAAGGTTTTCTGGAGCCCGGTCATCACAACTTCACGATTCCTGAGGGATACAAATATGCCCTTGTGAAAATAGATTTGACAAATTTGAATTCCGAGGATGTAGAAGACCTCGGAGATTATCTTACCCTTTCTGGCGGGCCTCGCCTCGAGGATTTGCCGCCTGAGCAGCAGATGTACGAACTTGTCCAGATAACTACAATGGCGGGAGTGCCAGAGAGAGACAGCAGCGGTCGCATTGTAAAAGACAAGGTGCATTATGAGACCGTGCTTTATGACCGTGATGGCGTAACATTTGACCTAACTGTCATGGGGACATGGCTTGCCCAGAAAGAAGGCAACTATGAACTTGATGTAACCGTGGAGAGCCTGGATAATCCATATGTGCCGATGATGAAAAAACTTTCTGCAATGGCTCCTTATCTCACCGCATACCGAAAGGGAATAATTTTTGCAAAACCTGAATTTGCCTTTGCTGCAAGCGATAATGTTACAGTCAATGGGAAAACATGTCCTGGTTTCTATGTACCCCGTAAAAACCCGACGCTGGCAGAAGCATCCAACGAGCATGTCTGGAAAATTCATGAGATGCTGAACGATTTGCTCGCCAATATTTCTGGCATATCCTCTGACAACCTGGAAGAACTCAGGAGTTATTACCAGGAAAATCCCGTCTACATAGCGCTTGTTGGCGGTGCAACCATGCTGCCACAGTACATATATGACAATCCTGATACGCCAATTGACGACGCAATGGTGATCCATTACTTCGGTTACGGCACACCAAGCGATTTTATTTATGGGGATATAGACCCGAATCCCAGCGATATAAAGAATGATACATACACTTACTGGCCATACCAGGAGAATGTCGTGGCTAGAGTTACTGGATGGGACGTGCAGGATGTCTCTGCACTTATAGCAAGAACTGTATTCTATCAGGAAATTATAAATGGTTTGGGCGACTGGAAGAATAAGGCAACAGTTCAGACAGGATGTGGAACGGATTTCCAGAAGATACCTGTACTTGAGCAGATAAAGAACATAATAGGACCGCTTCTGGGAGGACATACAGGCGACCCGATGAAATTCCCGTCAGGCGCAACCCGCTTTTCAGGGGATGCAGTCGCAGCAGATATAAAGAAAGGAGGATTTGACGTTACAAGAACTTATTTCACTCAGTCGCAGAGAGTGGGCTACAGCGATGAAGCACTTAACAAAATAAAGACTGCGGGAGTGCTCAACATGCTTTTCTTCCCCAAGTTTGAGATAAAAATGGTGAGTGGCGAGAAAGTTGTGAAAGGCGGACAGTACCAGGAGGAAAGCAATGTGATATATGAAAATGGACATGGAAGTATGCATCTCTACGAGTTCGGCGATGTATTCATGTGGGGACTTGGGCTCGGCTATTTCTTCGGACCGTTGATAATGGAATATGTTGTCAGAATTTCCATTTTTGCAAGTCCCCTGGGCGCTCTTGGCACTTACAGCACAAGAGGGGTGGAGAATATGAATCTCGGTCCCTCAACCATGATGATAGAAAGTTGCGTTGTTGGCAAATTCGATGGCATGTATCCACAGAATAACATAGGCCAGACATATCTCCATGCAGGCGTGAATACACTTGTTGCATCCTCAACATTCACAAACGTGGCAGGTTATCTCAATCCAAGACCTTTCCAGAACAGCTTCGGCATCATTGCCTATGTCAAGGCATGGTATGACCTGCTGACAAAAGG
>VBQP01000022.1:11895-12459 GCA_008297795.1 Thermoplasmata archaeon
AGGGATGCCAGAAACAGATATCTGCCGCAGGATGCGAACAGCACGTTCCTCTGGGTGCCGCCACTGGAGGGATTGAAGGGCGGAATTCTGAAACCATCTTCCCAGGGAACAAGAGTTCTGAGTAAGAAATACAACACTTTCCTGGAATATGATTTATTCGGAGACCCAGCATTCAATCCATATCAGCCGGTGAACAACGGCTGATTTTCCTCTTCCTTATTATTTTCGGGCATAAATTTTTATAAAAATTTTTGATAGTCTGGCTGATGAAAAAGGAAAAAATTTTTGTCGTTGTGCTTGCAACATTATTTTTATTTGGTGGAATGAACATATCTGGGATGCATTTGAATTTTGATGTCTCAATTAGCAGGGAAATAAACTTTTCATTTTCAGATATCTCGACATATGAAAGCAGCGGTTATGAAAAAATTGCAATCGATGGCTGCTCATACACATACAGAGCGTCATATCCCTCAATGCCTTACAAATCGGAAGTTCTCACATTTCCCCTCGGAACGAAGATTGATGGCATTGATGTGAGCACGGGAAACATAAACACGATGA
>VBQP01000023.1 GCA_008297795.1 Thermoplasmata archaeon
CAGATGCTCTTCAGCCTCTTGTCGAGCATAAAGAAAGTCATGGAATCAAAACAATTCTTTCAACAACCGAGAGTATTTATCAGAGTTCAAACGGAAGGGATGATGCTGAAAAAATCAAATATTTCATTAAAAATGCGATAGAGCAGTGGGGAGTGAAGTATGTCCTGCTTGTCGGCGGTATGAAGGGGCAGCGCATGAATTCATGGTATGTTCCTGTAAGGTATAGCCATCTGGACGACAATTCAAGCTGGGAATCGGGTTATGCAAGTGATCTTTATTATGCTGACATATACAAATACGACAATGGAAACGCAACATTTGAGGACTGGGACAGCAACGGAAACGGTATTTTCGGGGAATGGAATATCAACAAAAAAGATATGATTGATATGTATCCTGATGTCTATATCGGCAGGCTGCCGTGCAGGTACAAATTTGAAGTAGAGACGATGGTAAATAAAATCATAAATTATGAAGACACAGCCTATGGGCAGGACTGGTTCAGGAAAATGGTTGTTATTGGCGGCGATTCGTTTGAAGACGATATACCTGAAATAGGCACCGATTACATAGAGGGGCAGGTCGAGACAGAGTATGCACTCAGTTTCATGGACGGCTTTGAACACACAAGGATATGGGTTGAAGGTGGAGACATCGAATTCACTCCTGAGAACGCCCAGAATAAGTTATCGGAAGGAGAAGGCTTTGTATACTTCAGCGGCCATGGAAATCCTGCGTCCTGGGCAACCCATCCTCACAATGATTTTGATACATGGATTGACTTCGGTCTGAAAAATATAAGGAATCTGAATAATGGAGAAAAACTGCCTGTGCTTGTTGTTGGCGGATGCCATAACAGCCAGTTTAACGTCAGTTTGCTAAAATTCCTGGAGGAAGGAATATGGGCATATTACAAGGGAGACATGTCCCCTGAATGCTGGGGATGGCTGTTTACCAGAAATGCGAACGGTGGCTCAATAGCAACGATAGGAAATACGGGACTGGGATATGGAACAGTTGGTGATGGTCCTGTGGATGAGATTCCTGACAGCGTGCCCGACGGTATTCCTGACTGCATACAGTATCTGGGCGGATGGATGGAGACCCACTTCTTCGAAGTTTACAATCACTATGGAAAGCATGTGCTTGGAGAAACATGGGCAACAACAATAACTGACTATTTGAATAAATTCCCGATAAACTGGGATATGAACTGGGAAGACAATCCGAATACTGCAGACCTTGTAAACTGCAAGACTGCCCAGGAATGGGTTCTATTCGGCGATCCGAGTTTGATGATAGGGGGTTATTCCTGAATTATCTATAACTGAGGGACATAATGGGCAAAATTAATTATAATCTGCAAACATAAAGATACAGTGCTGAAAAAGATAATAAGGAAGGTAATAAAGAAGGTTCTCACAGGTTCAGAAGGCATTGTTTTAAGCAGCGATTATCCTGATATTGGTAAAATTAATCTCGAGAAGTTGGGAATATATCTCCATGTTCCATTTTGCAGGCATCCGTGCTTTTACTGCCCTTACTTCAAAGAAAAGTACAACAGAAAAGATGCCGTAGATTACAGCAATGCGGTTGTTAAGGAAGTTGAATTCTATAAAAACATTATGGGCAACGCAGACATAACATCTTTTTACATAGGCGGAGGTACGCCAACAACCATGGTGGGGAGCGGGCTGGAAGAGATAATCGGGGCAATAAAGCAATCCTTCTCTCTAAAATGCGGAATTTCTACAGAAACCCATCCAGACGATATCACACCATCAATGGTTGAAAAATTAAAAGGGATGGGTGTGGAAAATGTGAGCATGGGTGTGGAGTCCTTCAATGACAGGTTTCTGGAGATAATAGGCAGAACCTACAGGAGCGATAGAGCAAGAGATGCAGTATCTGTTTTGGTGGAAAGCGGCTTCAAATGCGTTAACATAGACCTTATGTTCGGACTTCCGAATCAAGAAGTAAAAGATGTTGAGAAAGATATTCAAACAGCAATAAAACTCGGTGTTGACCAGATATCTGCTTATCCCATATTCACATTTCCTCATACAAAACTGGAAGAGGTCGTCAGAAAGAAAGGTTATTCTCTTCCGGGCATTATGAAGAGGAGGGCGATGCTGAAAAAAATCGAAGAGTTGTGCTACAATGCAGGCATGGAGAGAACTTCCGTATGGGCTTTCACAAAGAAAGGAGTAAGAAAGTACAGTTCTGTTACAGTGCCGAAATATATAGGCATTGGTGCAGGGGCAGGCTCCCTTGTGCCAGGCTCCTTCTTTATCAATACATTCAGCGTCGAGGAATATATCAAATTTTTAGAAAGAAGAGGGAAGCCGCCTGTCGCACTCCACATAGATTTCGGCGAGATGGATGAGATGCTCCACTGGCTTTACTGGAGGATATATGAGACAAAGATAATAAAGAAGGAATTTGAAGAACAGTTCGGGAGGGATTTTGATGACATATTCAAAAGAATATTCCGTCTGTTCAGGATGCTGGGAATGGCGAGAGATGAGGGGGACAGAATAGTAATGACAGACAGGGGAAACTACTGGGTTCATGTTCTTCAGAATGTTTTTTCTCTGGATTTCATAGGCAGGGTGTGGAATATTTGCCTCGCTGATAAATGGCCCAATGAGATTGAGCTGATTTAACCAGTAAAGATTTAAAATTTGATAGGCATTATAATGCATGAAAAAAATAGTCGCGATGATTCTGGTTCCTGTTATGCTCTTCTCTTATTATGGGGATGCATATCATGAATACGGGAGACACACGGAGTTCAATTCGGCATCGTATGAGCCAATGTTCGGAATCCATTCTGATGGTGTTGAACTCATAGAAGATTTTGACAGTATGGATGAATTTGTAGATGCATGTTATAATAAAGGCTATTCCATCATACTTTTCAACGCTCTTCCATGGGAATATTATTTTGTTTCCCCCACGCTGGAGAGGCTCGGATGGGAATTTGGAGAAGATATGCTGACATCTTTGCTCGATAAAGCACATGAAAAAGGCATGAAAGTTTTTGTGGATATACAGTCTCTTGCATGGAAGGTTAGAGAGGACTATGAGGGCTGGCCCGGCGATACTCCCTCAATAGGTGATGTTGTAAGCGTTGTGGAGGAACTTATATCGTACGGAGTAGACGGCATATCTGAAGAGGAATTTCTTGCTGATTGGTTTCCTCCGGTATACGAAAAATGTATCGAAAGCGGAGTGACATATCTCCATAAAGGCATACCCTATGACATGGTGTGGTTCTGCAACGAAAGTTCAACAGTTTTTGATGCATTTTCCAACTGCAATGTGCTTATGACAGAGGATTATTACATGAATGATGACCTTGCGAGAAATTCCATAATTCCATCATTTGCTTCAGGTTTGAACAGGTCATACTGGATGAAAAGTTGCCCCGACGACTGGGCTCTCGGGAGTATCGAGAATATGAAAAATGTTATGCGCATGAGAATGGTGCAGTATAAACCCCAGTATATTTTTGCCATGATATATGACAGAAGCGATTTTGAAGAATTTGATCCCTCCTCCGTCCTCCCTGCCATTCAGGATTATGTTCTGGATGAGGAAAAGCCATTATGCAATGTAGTGGTATATCTCACAAATGAACCGGGAACAAACGATAATCCCAAAGATCTGGACCCATGGCAACTGCTTGATGTAAGTTTTTCTGCAATAGCAAACGGAATAATGTCAAGTGGATATAATATCAAGATAACATCATCGCCTCTACAGAATGCAGACGCATATTATGTTTATACAAGAGGAGGATGGTGGGATGAAACCAATATCCTTGATTTGCCGGACAGCATCGTCTCTTTATTTTATGGAAACAAAACCGTATTTCTGGAAGTTGCAGCGAACCTGCCCGTATCAACACCCAACTGGCAGAAAGTGAGAGGGCGAATAGGCATAGACAACTCAATTTTTGATGCATTTTTTGCAGAGAATGAGCCCATAAAAGGCAATTACAACGGGATTTCATACACTCATATGGGCAGCGACTGGTGCCTTTTCAATGAAATAAAGCCATCTAATGTAAACGGCGAGGTGCTTTCAACATGCAGTTATAATGGAAGCACCTATGCACTTATTGTGAAAAACGGAAATTGCATATTCGTAAACGGTGCCGGACTTGATTTCAATGCAAGTTTTCCTATATCCAGCATACTGGGCGTGGGCAACGGTCTTCAAAGCCCGTGCAAATGCATCTCCACCACAGGAATTGTTTCCACCTTCTATGCGACCGGCGATACTCCCCTCCACATAAAATTGCCATATCCTACCTCAAGTTTACAATGGACAAAAATAGACATAAATGGAAATGTTCAGAGTGGTAGTGCACAGTATGATGAAGAGTATGGCTACAACGATTATCTCGGGAAGGGCACTCTCCTTCTCCTGAAGGGCATTGGGGGCATAAATGTCAGCATGTCAAAGCCTGCAAACTCCCTTTACATAAATGACAGGGAGATAATGCCGCTCAAAAGTGCTGTCATAATCGGGAGGATAACCATAAGCGGCGAGGCAACAGGCGATTTTGGCATAAAAAGCATGGCATTTTATGTAGATGGAGAGATGAAATACAACGATAGCGAGGCGCCGTATGCCTGGCTATGGGATGAGCATTCACTGGGAAGACATGAAATCATGATAAAGGCATATGATATGGAAGGCAATGTGGCATCTGAGGAAAAAGAAGTGTGGATATTCAATCTCTGACTGCCTCATACCCCATATTGAAAGCCCTTTCATTCATCTCAACATATTTCGCAGGAACATTTTCCCTCACGACCTGGAGTATTTTTTCCCTGTCTATTGGCAGTATCTCCATTCCTGAGAGTGCGCCGAGCATGACAATGTTTTTTGTTATCGCGTTTCCAGCCCTTTTTGCGATTTCAAGGGCATCAATTTTAATCAATTTTCCTCTGTTAGAGATTTCTTTGAAAACAGATTCAAGGTCGGGGTATTCATTCTGCCCCAGAGATACGTTTGGAGGAATCACGGGGTTTACATCAGTTATTACTGTTCCTCCCTCCTTCAATTTCTTTATATAGCGAAGTGCTTCTGTAGGTTCCATTGAAACTATTGCATCTGCACCTCCGTCGGCAATAAGCGGTGAATGCACATCTCCTGCGCAGACTGTACAGACCACGCTGCCGCCCCTCTGAGCCATGCCGTGTACCTCTGATGTGAGCGCTTTCTCTCCTGCCGAAAGAAATGCCTTTGCAAGTATGTTTGCTTCTGTAAGGACGCCCTGCCCGCCAACTCCTGCGAATATCATTCTTATTTTCATTTTTTTCGCCTCCTTATTGCATTTGATTCGCAAACCTGGGTGCAGACACCGCAGGCATTACACAGCGTTTCGTCAATTTTGATTTTATCCCCGTCCCTGTAAAATGCGGGACAGCCGAATTTTTCTATGCACACATTGCATTTTGTGCATTTCTCCTGATCGATTTCAAATGAGCCTTCTGTCACGCTTTTGGGGAGGATGAGTGCGCAAGGTGCCTTTGATACAACAACGGAAGTGCCTTTGTAATTGAGTGCTCTTTCGAACGCCTCCATTGTCTTCTTCAGATTGTTAGGATTTACCACCTCTATATGCTGCACTCCCAAGCCCTTTACGACATCTTCTACTTTCAGCATTATGGCTTCATTTCCCATGCCGTCATACTGCGTGCCAGGATGAGGCTGGTGTCCTGTCATTGCTGTAGTTCTATTGTCAAGCACCGTGATAACGCAGTCATGATTGTGGTGAACGGCATTAACTATGCCCGGCAATCCTGCATGGAAGAATGTGGAATCGCCCATAAACGATATTACCTTCTGGTCTGTTGCATAAGAAAATCCGCAGGCAGTGCCGACGTTGGAACCCATGCAAAGCAGAAAATCAGCCATTTCAAGCGGAGGGGCTTTTCCGAGAGTATAGCAGCCGATGTCTGTCGGATATATCGTTCCCTCGGGCGCCACCTGTTTTATTGCATAATATGTTGCCCTGTGTGGGCAGCCGGGGCACATCACGGGGGGGCGGGGAGGGGCATGGAGTGATGTGTCCGATACCTTTTTTTTCTCCTCGAATCCGAAGAACTTTCTTAACGTGGATTCTACGATGTCCATATCATATTCATAAATTCTTCTGAAATTCCCGTATCCTTTCCCATATATCTTTACGTCCAGTCCTTCCTCCTGGGCAATCGCCTTCAATTGCTCTTCGAGAAATGGCTCGAGCTCCTCAACCACAATCACTCTTTCAGATTTTTTTAGGAAGTCAATGCACATTTTCTTGGGCAGGGGATTTGTCATTCCAAGTTTCAGCACCCTGCACTTTATTTTCAATTCATCCACAACCTCTCTCACATAGTTATAGGGGGCGCCTGATGTTATTATGCCTGTATTGCCGCCGAAATCCTCTACAAAATTGAACCTGCTTTTTTCAGATATGAGTTCAGCCTTCTCCATTTTTTCGAGAAGAACAGGATGGAGTTTCCTTGCTACCTCTGGCACTGTAACCATGAGCGGATTTTTTTCGAACCTGCCTTTTTTCTTTTTGAGTTTGATTTCTCCCAGATTTACAGGTCCTCTTATATGGGACGTGCGCGTCGTCATTCTGAATAACACGGGCAACGAGAGTTCTTCGGAGATTTCGAAGGCTTCCATAACCATGTCCTTTGTTTCCTGAGGGGTGGATGGCTCGAGCATGGGAGCATTCCCGAATTTTGCATAATATCTGTTGTCCTGCTCGTTCTGCGAGGAATGGCAGGAGGGGTCGTCTGCCGTGACAATTATGTGTCCTCCTTTGCATCCTACGTACATGTATGTCATGAATGCATCGCTTGCAACATTCAGTCCAACATGTTTCATGCATGTGAGCGCCCGCAAGCCAGACACTGCTGCTGCGGCTGCGAACTCAAGCGCCACTTTTTCGTTTGTTGAGTACTGGAAGTAAAAGCCGGGGTCCTGCCCTCTGGCGGTGTAATGGCGGGCTATTTTTGAGAAAGTGTCTGCGATTTCAGAGGAGGGGGTACCGGGATATGTGGTGGCTACATCTATTCCCGCCTCTATTGCACCTCTTACCACTGCCTCGTTTCCGAGAAGCAATGCCTTTTCTTTTTCCGATAATACATCCATTTTTTCACCTAATTCTTTATCATTTTTGCGTCCACAACCTTTATCCCGTCTGCATAAACAAATACGGGATTTAAATCCATCTGGTTTATTGAAGGGAAATCCATTCCTATGTTCGAGAGTTTGAGAAGCATGTCAACCATCGCTTTCCTGTCCAGTTCCATGCCTCTGAAGCCGCTGAAAAGTTCTCCTGCTTCCAACTCATCTATCATCTCCTCTGCATCTCTTTCCTTTATCGGGGCAAGGCGGAAAGACACATCTTTGTAAATTTCTGCAAATATGCCCCCCATGCCCACCATTATGCTCATTCCGAAAGATGGGTCATTCACAAGACCTGCAATCATCTCCACCCCCTGCGGCTCCATCTTTTCCACTATGAACTTCTCCCCCGGAAATTTTTTCATGAAGTTGGATAACTCATCTTCCAGTTCTTCCATGTCCATTATGTTGAGTCTGACTCCTCCAACATCTGTTTTATGAAGGATATCAGACGAGCATACCTTCAGTGCAACAGGGAATTCCATCTCAATGCCTTTCAAATCTTCAGGGCTTTTTAAAACTGAAAAGTCTGTTGTGGGAATGCCATAATCTCTGAGAAGTGCCTTCACTCTATCCTCGGTCAGCACCCTGTTTTCCCCCGAATTCATTGTTTGGTTATGCAGATGGTCTTTTTTACTTTTTGGTAAATATGATATACCACGAAACGCATTAGGCGGTCATGAGGTCGTTTATTTCAATTGACGTGGGCGCAATGGATTCGCTCGTATCTCTTGAAAAAGAACTTGGCGAGGCTGGCGTTTCCTTAAAACTTGTCGAGCCGGAGAACATACACCTCACGCTCAAATTTCTCGGAGAAATAGACGAAGAATTGGTTCCAAAAATAGAGGAAGCCATGAGGGAGGCAGTGAATGGCATAGAACCGTTCACAGCAGAGCTGGTTGGTACAGGGGCATTTCCCAGCCTCGATTACATGAAGGTGGTGTGGGTCGGCATGAGGGACAGCGGCGAGACAAAAAAGATTGCAGGAGCACTGGAGGAAAGCCTTCAGAAATACGGTTTCAGGAGGGAGAAGAGGTTCACCCCTCATGTTACGCTGGCGAGGGTGAAGGGTGCCAGGGGAAAGGAAAAACTCAGAGAAATACTGAGCAAAAACATGCAGAAAAATTTCGGAAAGGTGAGGGTTGAGAGCATAAGGCTAAAAAAGAGCGAGTTGAGAAAAGAGGGACCGCTTTATACCACTTTGCTTGATGTAAAACTATGAAAGAAGAAGAGATAATAAAAAAAGTCCTCGAAAGAGTTGCGCCTTCAAAAGCAGAAGAAAAAAAAATCATGGGGACAGTCAGGGAAATCGAGAAAAATATTTCCAGGGAGGCGGAAAGGAGGGGGCTGGACGTGGAGGTTATGCTCGTGGGTTCCATAGCGAAGGGCACATACCTTAAAAATTCGCTCGATGTGGACATCTTCATGCTTTTCCCATCCAATTACTCCAAGGAAGAAATGAGAGAGCATTCACTTGAAATAGGAAAGAAAGTTCTTGATGACTGGAAAATCCAGTATGCTGAACATCCTTATGTGAGGGGTAGATACGGCGATTATGAAGTTGATATAGTGCCTTGTTATAAAATAAAGAAGGCATCTGAAAAAATGAGTTCGGTTGACAGAACCCCTTTTCATACAGAATATATACGGAAAAATCTGAAAGACAAAAATGAGGTTCGCATACTCAAGCAATTTTTGAAAGGCATAGGCTGTTATGGGGCGGAGATAAAAATACAGGGTTTTTCAGGTTATCTGGCAGAACTTCTGATTATAAAATACGGTTCTTTCAGGAAGGTACTCGAGAATTCGCAGAAATGGAAGGGGAAGGTGGTGCTTTCTCTGAATGGTGAGCCAGAACATGACTTTCCTGAAAAATTTGTCTTCATCGACCCTGTTGACAATTCAAGAAACGTTGCCGCCGCCCTCTCCCCCAAAAAACTTAAATTTTTCATTTTTGCTGCAGGGGAGTATCTGAAAAATCCCAGAATGGAATTCTTCTTTCCCAGAGAGGTGGTACCTCTACCGGTTGAAAAAATAAAAAAGAGCGTGGAAAACTTTGTTGGCATATGCCTGCCAAGACCGGACCTCATAGACGACATACTCTACTCACAGATAAAAAAAGCGGCAAAAAATCTGGAAAAGATATTGCGGGAATACGATTTTCCCGTTGTTGAGTCACTTTATTATGTAAACGGTACGGTGATTATCGCCGCAAAACTTGAGAAGAAAAAAATTTCCGGTACAAAACTCCATATGGGACCTCCAGAAAATGAGAAAGAGCATGTGGATGCTTTTCTCTCAAAATGGAAGGGCAATGCTGTCAGGGGACCATTTATGGAGGGGGGGAGGTGGTGGGTGGAGATAAAAAGAGAGTATGTAGATGCATGTTCTCTGCTGAAGGATAAACTGGGGGAGTTGAACATGGGCAAAGATTTGAATGAGATGAAGGATAGGGCAAAAATATGCGAGGACGGGGAATTGGTGAACGAGGATAATGCAGCATTCTGGACGGAGTATTTTATGGATAAACCGCCATGGGAAAGATAATCATATCAGTCCTGCTTTCTGAAGAAGCATGAAATCCTCTGTCGAGAGTTTTTCACCTCTCTTAAAGCGCTCGTAAACATCATCAGCCTTTTTCTGTATTGCGCTTCTCTCTTTCTGTATCTTGTCTACTTTCTCCTTTTTCTTCATGGATTCCATCTGTTCCTCTATCTCCCTTATCTCCTTTATGTAAGAAACAAACTGTTTGTGCGCCTTGTCTGCGTCAAGCCGTGCCATTATGTATTCCTTCTGTATTTTTTTGAGTTCTTTGTAGAGTTCGTCCGATTTGTTGAAGCATTCCATCATTCTGAGATGTTCCTCCTGCGCCTTGTCTGCAAGTTCTCTTACTCTGATATGCTCCTTGTCGCCTTTCTCTTTTATGATTCTTTCCTTTTCCATTATCTCTTTCAATTCCGGCGTTTTTTCCAGGATTTTCTTTCTCTCTTTTATCTTTTCGCTGAGTCTGGAAAGTTCCTCCACCAGTTCCTGCTCCTCCCTCTTGGAAAGTTGATGTGTCATCTGCCGGAATTCCAGTTCTTCCTTCCTTTTGTTCAAAAAATCCAGTGATTCGCCTTCGGGAAGATATTTCTTTCTCAGCCTTTCTATCTCCTTTCTTATCTCCTTATATTCTTTGTTGAGCTCTCTTCTTCTTTCCTTGGATTTGGCAACCCTTATGTTTGTCTCATCTCTCTGCTCCTTATGGCGCAAGCCTTCCTGCTTGTATTTCTTTATCTGGGCAGCCAGTTCAAGTCTTTTTTCCCTGAGTTGTTTTGTTTTTTCATTAAACCTCTCCCTTATTTCCTTTACCTCACCCAACTTTTTTCTAAGTTCTTCTCTCTTCTTCTGCAATTCCTCAATACTCATTATACTTCCCTAATTGGCGTGTTTTATTAAAAAATTTCGCTTATTCATATATCCTCCCCTCCATCACAATATGTTTGACCACTGTCTCGACCCTGTCAACTGCTGTTCTGGTTATCTCCAGTTTCTTTCTTATGCCGGGGGAAGCATCTTTTAGAGACAGGTCTATGTAGCCCTTTGCTATGCACAGGGGGTTGAAGAAGTAGTGGGATATGTCTTCAATGAATTTCTTTTCTCTTTCAATGATTTCTTCCATTTTTTTGTTTGAAATGTCGAGTTCTTCTTCCACCTTTTTCTTCTCTGTTATGTCCACCATATTGATAAGCATCTCCTTCTCGCTGCCATCATTGACCGAGCAGAGATTCATTTCCACCCATGATATTTTTCCATCTCTTCCAATAAGACGTATCGTGAACGATGAAGTGTTTTTTCCATCCATTGATTCTTTCATTTTTTGTTTTAGAAGGGCGATATCGCCTGCATGCACAAAATCGGTAATTTTTCTGTTATCTATCCTTTCACTCCCGATTATTTCCTTAAATTTTTTGTTTGAAAATACACATGAGCTGTTTCTGAGCATGACTATCCCTGCAGGAGAACTTTCTGTGAGAAGACGATATTTTCTTTCATTTTCCTTTAAAGCGTTCTCTGCACGAATCCTTTCGCTTACATCATTTATTAAGATTATTGAATTTCCTAAGATTATTGAATTTCCCTGGAGAGAGATGCCGTCAATTGAGAAGAATCTTTCATTTTTTTTCAATGTTTCATTACGAAAAGTCTTCCCATTTTTTATGAGTTTCTCGATTTTCTTACGGTTTGCCATGTCTTCAAAAATTTCACTTTTCAAAAGATTTCCATCCATTTTGCCAACCATTTCATCTGCTTTTCTGTTGCTGTATGAAACATTCCCCTCATCATCAACCAAAATTATTCCAGCAGGGATGCTATCTATTATTTCTCTAAAATAATTGTCATTTGATCCCATGTCCCCTTCCAT
>VBQP01000024.1 GCA_008297795.1 Thermoplasmata archaeon
ACCCGAAAGATTTAAGAAATATCATCTATTGTGGGGGACACGGTAAAATGTTAAATGACACTTTGGCAAACGCTATGTCAGCGATAAAAAATGCGGAAAGGGCAGGTAAAAAGGAGTGCATAGTAAAGCCCGCAAGCAAACTGATAGGTAGGGTACTTAAGGTTATGCAGGATAATGGCTATATAAGTTCCTTTGAATGGATAGATGATGGCAAGTCAGGAATGTTCAATGTAACTCTTAAAGGAAGTATAAATGACTGCAATGTAATAAAGCCGAGATACTCTATAAAGCGGGACGAATTTGAGAAGTGGGAATTCCGGTTCCTGCCTGCAGAAAACTTCGGCGTGCTGCTTGTTTCAACAACGAAAGGCATACTTTCACACTACGATGCGAAGAAGGAAGGTATAGGTGGAAAGTTGTTAGCGTATGTATATTAGGTGATCTGATGAAAATACCGTTTGCGATTAAAGAAATAGAAATCCCCGAGGGCGTTCAGATTGAGATAGATAACAATGTGGTTAAGGTTGAGGGTCCCAAAGGAAAACTGGAGAGGGAACTTAGCCATCCGCGAGTCACAATTGAGAAAAAAGATTCCAAGATTGTTGTGAGATGCGAACTGCCCAAAAAGGCAGAGAAGGCTCTTGTGGGGACATTTGCAGCCCACATAAGGAATATGATAAAGGGTGTTACTGAAGGATTTGTTTATAAGATGAAAGTTGTTTATGCCCATTTCCCCATAAAAGTGTCTGTGAGGGATAGGGAGGTTATAATAGACAATTTCCTTGGAGAGCAGTATCCGAGAAAGGCAAAAATTTTCGGAGATGTCAAGGTTAACGTAAGCAAAGATGACATAACCATAGAAGGGATTGACAGAGAGAAGGTAGGGCAGACTGCTGCGAATATAGAGCGTGCAGTGCGTGTTAAGAATAGAGATATAAGGGTATTCCAGGATGGAATATATATAACTTCAAAGGGTGCATAAAGGGGGAAGAAGAAGTGGAAATAGTTGAGGAAGGAGCATACGTTCCAAAGAAAAAGCCTGTACTGGAAGAGGGAGTAAGAGCACTTCTTTCCTCCAAGAAAAAGCCCAAGTTCAGGAGGCAGCAGTGGTACCAGTTTAAGAGGCTTAAGGAAAAGTGGGCAAAGCCAAAGGGAATGCACTCAAAACTCAGGAGGGGCTATAGATACAGGCTGCCAATGCCCGGGCTTGGATACAGAACTCCCAAGAAGATAAGGGGGCTTCACCCGTCAGGGTTCAGAGAAGTGATGGTTTACAACATAAAAGATATGGATGGTATTGACCCTGAAAAAGAGGCAATAAGGATTCATGGCAGGGTCGGAAAGAGAAAGAGAGAGGAAATAATCAAGAAAGCAGATGAGATGGGAATACGTGTGTTGAATAGGGGGATTTAAATGAATCTTAGAAATCAGCGAAGAATAGCTGCAGAGGTGCTGAAGTGCGGTGAGCACAGGGTGTGGATAAACCCCGACGAAATAGAGGAGGTTGAAAAAGCGGTCACCAGACAGGACATAAGAAATCTTGTCAAGAAAGGAATTATTTCCGCAAAAAAGAAGAAAGGTGTGTCAAGAGCAAGGGCAAGGATACTGCACGAGCAGAGGAAGAAGGGGAGGAGGAGGGGGCACGGCTCCCGCAAGGGCGCCGCCTACGCCCGCCGCCCCAAGAAGGTCAGATGGATACTCACAATTCGTCCCATAAGGGCTTATCTGAGGCAGTTGAGAGATGACGGCATTATAACCCCCAGTGTTTACAGAAGGTATTACGTGAGGGCGAAAGGGGGCGAGTTCAAGAGCAAGCATCATTTGAGAACGCATCTTATAATGGAAGGAGTGATAAAGGAGTAATACCATGAGCAAGACAGGAAAAAGGTATAGGGTGCCATTCAGGCGGAGAAGAGAGGGAAAAACAGACTACCGTTACAGGTTAAGGTTGCTTAAATCAGGAAAGCCCAGGGTCGTGGTAAGAAGGTCAAACAAGAATGTCAGAGTTCAGTTCGTGATTTACAACAGAGATGGCGACGAGGTCGTTTCATCTGCCATAGGCAGTGATTTGAAAAAATACGGATGGGAAAGCAGTCTGGGAAACATGCCCGCTTCATACCTAACAGGGTTGCTTGCCGGAAAAAGAGCATTAAAGAAGGGCATAAATGAGGGAGTGCTTGATATCGGGCATCACGAATCTATAAAAGGAGCGAACATATACGGGGCATTGAAAGGAGTGCTTGATGCAGGAGTTGAAGTTCCGCACGGTGAGGGAGTAATGCCTGCCGAAGACAGAATTTATGGCAAGCACATATCAGAGGAAATGCCAGATAAGGTTAAAGAAATTAAAGAAAAGATAGAGGCAGAACATGAGTGATGAAGAGTGGATTCCAAAAACAAGATTGGGCAAGATGGTTAAGAATGGGGAGATAACCTCTATGAGTCAGGCATTGAAATCAGGTATGCCCATTAAGGAGGTTGAAATAGTAGACACACTTCTGCCAGATATGTATGACGAAGTTCTTGATGTCAACATGGTTCAGAGAATGACAGACTCTGGAAGGAGGGTGAAGTTCAGGGTTGTTGTTGCCGTCGGAAATAAAGATGGTTTTGTCGGTCTTGGAGTTGCGAAAGGAAAGGAAGTGGGAATTTCCATAAGGAAGGCGGTCGAGAACGGGAAGTTGAATTTAATAGAAATCAGCAGAGGATGCGGCTCATGGGTTTGCGGATGCGGTACGCCTCACTCCCTCCCTTTAAAGGTTAAGGGCAAATGTGGTTCTGTTGAGGTTACGCTTCAGCCTGCTCCGAGGGGGGTGGGACTTGCAGTCGGAGATACCGCCAAAGTCATACTCCGTCTTGCAGGCATAAAGGATGTGTGGGGCTCTGCAAGGGGGCAGACAAGCACTGTACTGAATTATGCAACAGCCGTTTTCGATGCGCTTAAGAACATATCGATGGTAAAGATGGATGAAGAGGCTAAGAGGAAACTTCATATCGCTTCTGGAGCAGTTGGAGGAGTTGAGGAATAATGTATGCTGTGGTGAGAATAAGAGGAGAAATAAACGCCCGCCAGGAAGTAAGAGACACACTGAAGATGCTTAATCTGCCGTACATAAACAACTGTACCATAGTGAGAGATGACAAAAATTACAAGGGGATGTTGCAGAAAGTGAAGGACTATGTCACCTGGGGCGAGATAAGCAAAGAGACGCTGCAGAAATTGCTGGAAAAAAGAGGCGGGCTCGACAGCAAGAAGGCTGAAGAGGCAGCCGAGAAAATATCAAAGGGGGAGGCAATGCTAAAAGATTTTACATCCCGCACGATAAGGCTCCATCCGCCCATAAAAGGGTACAGAAGCATAAAAAAGCCTTATGGGATGGGTGGTTCGCTCGGTTACAGAGGAAAGGATATAAATGAACTTATAGAGAGGATGCTATGAAAGACAGAACAAAAAGATATAGGGGCTCGAAGACCCATGGCAGGGGAAGCATGAAGAAAGGAAGAGGCAGGGGCGAGAAGGGCGGCAGCGGATTTGGCGGCACCAAGCACAAACATCTTAAGAGCAGGTGGGGAAAGCACGGATTTGTATTTCATGGTGTAACTCGCGAGAAGAAGGTGATAAATGTCGGCGACCTGGTAAAATTTGAGGATAGCGAAATAAATCTGAAGGAAATGGGATATGACAAACTTCTCGGGTCAGGAATGATAGGAAAGCCCGTCAAGGTTATTGTCCCGTCTGCCACCGAAAAGGCAGTTGAAAAAATAGAGGCGGCTGGTGGGGAAGTAATAACAGAGTGAGGTGTGCGTAATGGCAAAAGGTGAGGAGTCAGGCGAAAAAAGTAAACTTTATGTTCTGAAACCGCTGGTTGAGCACTGGCCAGCTATTAAAAAACCGAAAGGGCACGTTAATTTCCGTCAGAAAATACTCTGGACAGGAATATGCCTCATAATGTACTACGTGCTGACACAGGTTTTGCTCTATGGTGTCAGCCCTGAAACGCTGGACATGTTCGCGGGCTACCGTGCCATTATCGCAGGGGCAAGCGGCTCCATCATGCACCTTGGTATAGGACCCATAGTCACAGGTTCTATCATCATGCAGCTTTTCGTGGGCGCAAAAATAATCAAGCTCGATTTGCAGAAGTCAGAGGATAAGGCACTGTATCAGGGGGTACAGAAGGTTGTCATTATGCTCATGATCATAGTTGAGGCAATCCCTCAGGTTTTCGGCTATCTCTCGCCAAGCCATTCTTTAATAAACATGCTCGGCGGCACAGGAGCAAGAGCAGTTATAATTGCCCAGCTTTTCATGGGAGGATTCATAGTTTTCTGGATGGACGAGTTGATATCGAAATGGGGTATTGGCTCCGGCGTATCTCTCTTCATTGCTGCAGGCGTGTCAGAGGCAATCATAACAGGAACTTTCAACTGGTTCCCCCAGACAAGCGGTGCCATGAGTGTGACAAATCCTCCTGCAGGTACTCTGCCAAAAACAATTTATCTCATTTCAAACATGTCGTTGGGTGATCTGGTAGGGGGTGGTTTCGAGAGAATATTCATCTCTCCTCCGAATCCTGTGATAGCCCTCATAGGCACAGTTGTTATATTCTTTGGTGTTGTTTATGCAGAGTCATCAAAAGTGGAGTTGCCGTTAACCCACGCAAGGGTGAGAGGAGCGAGAGGAAGGTACCCTCTGCGCTTGATGTATGCATCTAACATTCCTGTGATTTTAATGGCTGCCCTGCTTGCAAATGTGAACATGTTCGCTCTCATATTCTGGGGTCGTCTCAGTAATTTCCCGATACTGGGTCATGCATGGTGGCTCGGAAAATATGCGCCGGGCTCTACACAGCCCGTGGCGGGCTTGGCATGGTATTTATACAGTCCGAGGGGTTTGCATACATGGCTGTTCCCCATGATAGATTCCAGATATGCTGGCTATCTTGCAGGGCATGCGCCGTGGCAGATGATGCTCAAGATTCTCGTATATGGGATTATCTTTGTGATAGGCGCCATATTCTTCGGCAAATTCTGGATAGAGACGACAAATATGGGACCAGAGGCAGTGGCACGCCAGATAGAAGGAAGCGGCATGCAGATACCCGGTTTCAGAAGAGACCCGCGCATTCTCAAAAAGGTGCTTTACAGGTATATTCCTGCCCTCACTATTCTTAGCTCCGCCCTTGTGGCATTGCTTGCGCTTTTTGCCAATTTGATAGGCACAGTGGGAAGTACAAGCGGTACAGGAGTGCTGCTGACAGTGGGCATTGTAATCCGTCTCTATGAGCAGATAGCCAAGGAGCAGGCAATGGAGATGCATCCTGTGCTGAGGAAGTTCTTAGGGGTAGAATAATGGTTGTGATTCTTGCCGGAGTTCCCGGTGTGGGAAAAACAACTGTTATGGAAAAAGTGATGGAAAGGAAAGAGGTTAATTTCATCACATATGGCACGGTTATGCTTGAAATTGCGAAGGGCATGGGCATACATGACAGGGACGAGATGAGAAAACTTCCCCTGAAGAAGCAGAGGGAACTGCAGGAACTCACAGCAGAGAAGGTAAGCAAAATGGGGGATGTTATCGTTGATACCCATTGCGCAATTAAAACCCCTTCAGGTTATCTTCCCGGATTTCCCCACGATATTCTGAAAAAACTTAATCCCAGACTTATAATCCTCATGGAGGCAGAGGCTGATGAGATAATAAGGCGCAGGATGAAAGACGGAGCCATAAGGAAAAGGGATGAAGAAAGTGCCGGGGAGATAGAGGAGCATCAGCTCATGAACCGCATTGCAGCAATGGACTATGCAGTTGTTACAGGCGCAACAGTTAAAATAGTGGAAAACAATGATGGTATGGCTGAAAAGGCAGCAGAAGAAATAATAAAGGTGTTATAAATGGCAGCACAGAAGCAGCAATCCTCGTTACTATTCTTCATGGTTTTAATGTTCTCCATGTTTATTCTGTTTGACCAGAATTTGCGCTCAGCAATGGGGAATGCAGTGGGCATTGTATTTTTCCCCCTCTTCGGTTTCGGATACCGCTATCCAGTACTGACAGTTTTTCTTGCAGGCTCCGTTGTCATCATAGTTTCCACGCTTATACGCCATTTCACTACCGACTGGATAGAGATGGCAAAGAATCAGGAGATAATGTCAAAATTCCAGAAGGAGTACAGGAAAGCTCGCCTTGAAAATAACAAATATATGATAAAAAAACTGGAAAAATTGCAGCCGAAAATAATGCAGAAGCAGACGCAGGCATCTTCAAAGCAGATGAAACTTATGCCTGTGACAATGCTGATATTTATTCCCGTATTCACCTGGATATGGGACTTTTTGATGGGCGTGGATCATTACTATTTTGATGTGCCCTGGGCTATGCACGTGAGTTTATTTGACAAATCGGTTATTTTCGCAAACTGGATCCTGCTTTATATGCTGATGTCCATTCCTCTGACACAGGTCATACAGTATCTGTTCAAATTCATATCCTGGTCGGAACGGAAGGCGAAAACAAATGAATAGCATCACAATTGGCGGCCTGCCTGGAAGCGGCACAACAACTGTAGCAAAAATTCTGAAGGAGAAACTCGGCTTGCCCTATGTTTATGCGGGCGATATGTTCAGGGAAATGGCAAAGGAGTATGGCATGACACTCGCAGAATTTGGTTCATACTGTGAAAGGCATCCAGAAATAGACAGGGAACTGGATAAAAAGCAGGAATTGATTCTTGCGCTCGGCAATGTAATTCTCGAGGGGAGGCTTGCAGGCTGGATTTCCTACAGGAACAACATTCCTGCATTCAAAATATGGCTCGAGTGCGATGAGGACGAGAGAATCAGGCGGGTGGTGGAGAGGGAGGGCGGGGAGTTCGAGGATGTAAAAAAACAAATCAGAGAGAGGGAGAAAAGCGAGAAGAAAAGATACATGGATTTTTACGGCATTGACATGGGCGATTTGTCAATATATGATGTTGTGATTGATACCACGTCCATACCTCCGCAAAAAGTTGTTGAAAAAATCATTGAGGAGATGGACAGCAAAAGAAATGTATAAATATAAGAAAACTTATAGTTAAGCATGAGAAAAATTGTGGCTTTTGTCATAGTGTCTTTTTTGATGATTTCAACTCTGGGAACGCTTGCTTTTTCTTACGATAACAGGGACAATATAAATTTTTCAAATGCACATATTTCAGAAGATATTTATGAAACAAACTCTCATATGTCATCCATCATCAAAAAAAGCGATACCGGCATACCTCCCCCTGCGCCTGTGAAAAAATTGAGGGTACTTCCCAGAATGTTCGATGCTTATATATACACAAAGTGCAGTGGTGTTGAAAAGAGAACTTCGATAATTTACGGACTGCTTTCCCCCATAGATGTGGATGATAACAGCAATACGGGGGATAACGGGAAAGACGTGAAGGTGAGATTTTATATCATCCCTTATATCTCCCGGGCAAACTTTGGATGGGTTCTCTCATTCTCTATAGTTATGGAAGTTGAACGGCTTGGAGAAGAGATAAAGGATGAGGATTTCGAGATATATACAGATGTTCATCTGTCTCTGGAGAGTTATGACTATGGGAACCATGAGTTTAGAATAGGATATTCCTCTGCAGAGGGCAGGGAAGTGCCAAAGAGCGAAGAAGTGGTACTCACAATCTATCCTTACCTGATGTATGACAGAAATCCAGATTTTGTTTTGGAGAGTACACCCTCATTCGAAGGTGGAGAAAGTGATATGGATTTGATTGCACGCTATAGTGGAAATTTTGGAGGAGATACATTTGACCACAATGTTGTGATAAGTTGCCAGCCCGCCATTTCCTCCACAATAAAATTTACCCCTGATTTTGATATGCACAAAATAAATACAAGCATATCCCGCACAGCGAACAGGGATACAACTTTAACTCTCAGTTACGATGGAAATACGAATGGCGACAAGATGGGCGTTGCCCTGACAGTAGAGAGAGTGCCAAAAGAGATGTCATTCTCTGTTTTTTACAGCATATTTGGTGCATCTGGCGACAGAGGACTCATAAATTATGAGGGCAGCAGCGAATTTAATGTCACCTTGACTGTAAGGATAGAGAAAATAGGGCTTGCAGGAACGATGCGCCTTGAATATCTGCCCCGACAATTTTCGGCAGGATGGGCGAACAGAATTTACGGGGGGCATGTGAATGTCAGCGTGAGTTCCCCGCTCACAAAATTCATAATGTGCGATGATATAGACAATCCTAGCATCTATTTCTCCATTTCAAATGTCACCAACAGTGCAAACTTTTCATGGGGAATTGACCAGGGCGGCTATGCAAGGCTTAGCGCCGAGCACAGGGGCCCTGTCGCAGATTTTTACTGGAAAACAGGTTCGATGAAGGTGGAAATGGTCTCTCAATTGAAGACAGATTACTTCTTCATTTCATGGAATATTGACCAGGAGGGATATGTCTCATTCGATACAGATGGAAACTGGCTGAACTCATTTTCTTTCAATTTCACAATAGATGGAAATGTGGGACTTCTGATAGGTGCAAGTTTCATAAAGGCAGACAATTTCAGGGCAGAATGGACAATATGGCCACCGACTTTCCAGATTTCGGGAAGCATGGATTTCATAGGGGATATTGTATTCTCCGTTATGCTCGGCGGAACCTGGTATCCTGTATTCTAAAAATAAAATAAATTTGGGAAAGTTTATACATTCCCTGTTTATAACGTATGAGAATGGACGAGATGATATCTGCAGGGGATATTGAGAAGTATGCATACTGTCCTCTATCATGGTGGCTCAGCAAACAGGATAAGAAAGTTGATTCTTTAGAAGGTGTGAAATCACATGAAAGGGAGGGGGAGGAACTGGAGGACATAAGAAAAAAGGAGGTTAAAAAGGCTTACTATAATAAGTTGATACTTGCACTTGCTGTTTCGGCGTCGCTGGCAGCAGTTATTGGAATAATCATCCTTCCGGGCGTTGCAGAGAAAGAGAATGATTATGTGTTTATTGTATTTTCCCTTATATGGCTTCTCAATTCCATATTCTTTCTTTACAGGGCGGAGAGAATTTCGATTGTCTCCCTTAAACTCAGGTATGAGAAAGCGATACTACTCTCATCAATGGGTGCCATCCTGATTGCTCTCATAGTGATACTCTCATCCCTTCCCTCAAATGAAGAGTTCAGCAAATTCCTCGAAATTCTTGCATTGCTGTGGATAGTGCTCGCAAATATCATTTTTTATCGTTCCATAAACCTCTCTGAAGAATTGCTCATAAAGAAATTGAGATATGTTTCTTCAGATGATAATATTGCATATATAGGCATAAAGAAAGAGAGTCCGATGCTCGAATCAAGCAGGTATGGCATAAGGGGAAAGCCGGATTATATCATAGAGAAAGACGGAGAGTATATCCCTGTGGAGAAGAAGACAGGGAGGACACCAAAGGGCCCGCTCTTTTCACACATAGTGCAGCTTATAGCCTACTGCATGCTGGTGGAAGAGACGTTCGGGAAAGTTGAATATGGAATTCTGGAATATGATGAGAGAAAATATTTCATAAATTATGATGAAAGACTGAAGAACACTGTCATAAAATTGAGAGAAAATCTTGTAAAAGACCTGAAAAGAGGGGAGGCACACCGCAACCACAACAGGGAGGGTAAATGCATGAACTGTTCGAGGCGGGATATATGTCCGGAGCGCCTTGCATAGCGGTCAGCATAATGGTTAAAAGGGGTTTTATATTATAGGCAGGATGCTAACAGAAAATGCCTTGACGGTTCTTAAAAAAAGATATTTATTGAAGAATGAGGAGGGGGAAATTATAGAAACTCCAGAGCAGATGTTCAGAAGAGTCGCAGAAAATATTGCCAGAGCAGATGAAAATTATGGGGGCGATGTAAAGGCGGCAGAAAAGGACTTTTATGAGATAATGTCCAGCCTCGATTTCATTCCGAATTCTCCTACGCTGATGAATGCAGGCACGGCGATACAGCAACTCTCAGCCTGCTTCGTGCTGCCGATAGATGACTCAATGGAGGGCATATTTGAATCAATAAAAAATACGGCGCTTATCCACCAATCAGGAGGGGGGACAGGTTTTTCCTTCTCTCGCATACGCCCCAAGGGGGATATTGTCCATTCTACAGGCGGAGTCGCATCTGGCCCCATATCGTTCATGAAGGTCTTCAACGCATCTACGGATGTCATAAAACAGGGGGGGCGCAGGCGGGGAGCAAACATGGGCATTCTGAGGGTCGACCATCCCGACATAATGGAATTCATAACAGCCAAAGCAGACCAGAAAGAACTGACAAATTTCAACATATCTGTTGCTGTTTCGGAAAAATTCATGCAGGCTGTTAAGAACGGGGAGAAATATCCTCTCATAAATCCGAGGAATAATGAAGTGGTGAAGGAACTTGATGCAGAAATGGTATTCAACAAAATAGTAGAGATGGCATGGAAAAACGGGGAGCCTGGAATAGTTTTTCTAGACAGGATAAACAAATACAACCCAACGCCGCATGTGGGAGAAATAGAATCCACAAATCCCTGCGGGGAGCAGCCCCTTCTGCCTTATGAATCTTGCAACCTTGGTTCCATAAACCTTGCTCACATGGTCAGAGGCGGCAAAATAGATTTCGACAAACTCAGGGATGTGGTGTGGAAGTCGGTACATTTTCTCGACAATGTTGTGGACATGAACAGATACCCGCTTGAAAAGATAAGGGAAATGACGCTTGGAAACAGAAAGATAGGGCTTGGAGTCATGGGATTCGCAGACATGCTTATACAGATGGGCATTCCGTATGACAGCGAAGATGCTCTTGAAATTGCAAGAAAGGTCATGTCCTTCATCCAGGAGGAGGGAAGGAAGGCTTCTGTCGAACTCGGAAAGCAGCGGGGCTCATTCCCTAACTTTAAAGGAAGCATATGGGATGGCAAATATGAAGCAATGAGAAATGCCACCGTAACCACGATTGCCCCGACAGGCAGTATTTCGATTATTGCAGGCTGCTCTTCTGGAATAGAGCCGCTTTTTGCCGTCACATTTATAAGAAATATCTTGGACAAAAACGACCGCCTTGTCGAGATAAATCCTTATTTTGAGAAAATCGCAAGAGAGAGAGGATTCTATACAGACGAGTTGATGAAAAAAATCGCTGAGAATAACGGCTCTGTAAGGGGTCTGGAGGAAGTTCCCGAAGACATCCAGAAGATATTTTCCACAGCTCTTGACATAACCCCTGAGTGGCACATAAAAATGCAGGCAGCCTTTCAGGAGTACACTGACAATGCAACATCTAAAACAGTAAATTTCAGGGAAGAGGCAACAATAGATGATGTAAGAAAGGTTTACATACTTGCGTACGAACTGGGATGCAAGGGGGTGACCGTATACAGGTATGGGAGCAGAAAAGACCAGGTTCTGACAACCAAAGCAGAGAAGAAAGCAACCGGCATTAAGAAACCGAAACCAAGACCTGTTGTTGTCAGAGGAGTGACAAGAAAGGTGAGCACAGGATGTGGCAATCTGTATGTGACGATGAATGAAGATGAGGACGGCTTATTCGAGGTATTTGCCCGTCTCGGCAAGGCGGGCGGATGTGCAGATGCCCAGCTTGAAGCAATAGGTCGTCTCATATCGCTGTGCCTGCGCTCAGGCGTGGAAGTGGAGGCGATTGTTAAGCAACTCAAAGCAATAAGATGCCCCTCCCCGTTGCTGGCAAGAGGCGGGCCGATTCTCTCATGCCCCGATGCAGTGGCAAAAGCGCTTGAGGAGCATATCAAAGGCAGGAAACTTCCTGAGACGCCGAAACTCGACAATTTTGCAGCACTGAAAGAAAAGAAATCAGAAACGGCAGGCATGGGGGATGTTCAGGCTCTGGTGGGTCCTGTGCGCGTGTGCCCTGAATGCGGCAGCCCGATGGTTTACGAGGAAGGGTGCAGCATATGCAAGAACTGCGGCTTCTCGACGTGCGGATAATCTAAATTATTTGCTGATTTGCAGGTGCTGTCAGAAATATTAATATACTCTCGCTCTTTATCCTGCATGACCTCCCTTAACAGATGGGGAGATATATAAAACAAAGGAG
>VBQP01000025.1 GCA_008297795.1 Thermoplasmata archaeon
ATTGTGCTTCCTGCCTCCACATCTGCCCAGTGAAGGTTTCCCCCGCAATAAATGTCAGAGCCGGAATTCTCTTTAAGAATATCCACTATGACACCCTCAATGACCGTCAGCCCGTAAGGCATATCATCAGGCAGCAGATACCAGCCATTATATGCCCCGCCCCATCCGAAGTTCAGATGGTAGTAATCGTCGGTGTTATATCCGTCAACAACCACATTATGGCCAGAGTTCCAGTCAGGCGTTACGACAGCAAGATGTGCAGGAAGAGCATCCACCATATTCATTCTCAACCTGCCATATATGTCGGGATTGCTTTCGTTGAGGAGTTTTATCCCATCAATGCCAAAACGAATATAAGCCTGATAAGCCTGGCTCACTCCGAAAGTGCCTGATACCTCCGAGCTATACACCTGCTTTGCTGCCACGCCGCAGGCAAATACAAGTGCTGCCATATCATTATCAGTAACAGGAATATCATTCTCGTAATGGGAGGATAGCGTGGTAAGATAACCATTGAGTTCAGGGAATGGCGGAAAATCGTATTTTTCATGGTCGTCATCAATGACATATTGATTCCCGTTGTAGTTATGGAAGTAATCATCGCTGTCATTAAAAGAAATGCTATTTGTTGTCTTATGATAATTCAGAATCTGTGCCATTGCGATAGCAGGACATCCGGCAACGCTCCTCTTGTCATGGTCGAGCGGGCAAAAATTGTTATACGGAGAATCCTGGCTCCACTCTGTCTCCAGCCACCCGCCGGTTGAGGTTGTGCCTTCGGGTGGCCATTGCTCGAAGTTGTTTTTCATCCCGTCATTCTTAAAATTCAGCATACTTTTCCACATCTTCTTTCTTTCATCAATAACGATGCCCGGCAAATAATGGATATTTTTCAGCCGAAGGGAGATATCCGCACTCAGCATATCTCCCAGCATGTTACGCCCTTCATAAAAATTTGAGCGAAATGAGTAGGCAATCACAGGCGGCAGGAAGAAATCTGCAGACACCACAACATAACCTCTGGGCTGCAGATGGAATACATAAAAAAGTGGCTTTTCGCCTTCATAAAAAGCAGTTTTACCAGATATTGAAAAATCACCCTTCCCGAGTTGGAAAATCTTCGCCTGTGCTACATTTTCTGCAGTTTGTATATCCACATCGCTTTTCGTAGCAATGCCACTGCCATTTATCTGTAAAAAGGCTGTTATAAAAAATATGGCAATTACAAAAAAGACAGTGGTTTTTCTGGAAAAGATTTCAGTCATTGTATATGCCTCTCAATATAAGATAGGCAGTCAGCCCTTATAATTTTTCCCTGTGCGTATTTAAGAAATGATAAATTCGAATATATACTTGAGGAACGGGAAGTGTTCCAAGATACACATCATGGTATAGATATCCCTGCTTTTTGGCATACTTATTATGAGGGGGTCTGACCATCCGCTCTCATACCCTTCCTCATTCTGTGCCTTGACTTTGATGGTAAAATTGCCCTCAGATTCCCATGTATGGGAGCATTCCACCTTTTCTCCCGAATCGTAAAAATCGGTCCAGGTGGTATTGCCATCGCCCCAGTAAAAACAATACTTTATCCTTTCACCCTTTGGATCCACGCTTGATGTGGAATAAGAATATGATTTTCCTGCCTTGCCGATATATGGTCCCGATGGCCTTTCAGGTTTGGAGGGGGTATTGATATTCATGCCATATGTCTTAAAACAAAAATCAATATCTTCTGCTTTCGTCCAAGAAATTCCACCATTTGGGGAATACCATCTGCATCCATGGGGATACACATTTTCAGTGGATACTGCCCATGTGTATGCTTCATTTTTATCTGGCTCATCAGAACTGCAGACAATATAATATGTATTACCTACCTCGACGGATATATCTGGAAAGTCGCATTCAACCCAAGTACAATTTCTGTGAAATTTGACATCTTCTTTTTTAATATATCCGCTTGTAAGGTCATCACCCCTGAGATCATCCCTTATGGAAACTTTCAGATTGTCTATGGGATTGCCCTCTCGGGCTACCAGAAGTTCCACTCTCGTCAGAGTATCAAGGGAAGGAATAAAAGACTGGGCGTTTAAGAAATTCTTAAATGTCAGCATTCTCCAGGATTTTGACCAGTATGTCTGGGACTGATCCAGCTGGTCGTAAAGCAATACATTTCTTGAATACTCTTTGTCATTGGATGCAAAAGAAATACCTGAAAAGTATAAAGAAAAAAACATCACCGCAACTATCAAACAGAATACCAATTTCATCTGTTTATTTTTTTCTCTACTCATATATGGTAATTATATATAAATTCTTAAAATTTTCTATCATGCTATCACTGTGTATGCCATGATTATGCAGTGTGAAGTTGCATATCAAAAATCGGCGGATCTTTGAATACATTACAAATCGCTCGGGTAAACCCCAAACATTTTTTATTTTTTCATGCTTTATATGTGTGAGAAAGGTAGCGGTTGTTGAGAAAAGATATGCAAAAGATGCAATAAGGTTTCTGCTGGAAAATGATATGCTTGATGACAGCAGGAGAATATCTCGCAGCAATGGTAAGGTGGAAATACCTGTGAAAAGCGACATTGAACTTCCGTTTCCCTATTCCATTAAAGAGCAGGAGAAAGTGCTTTACAGGACACAGTATGAGCCCTTCAGAGAAATAAAGAAGAGGGCATCAGAAATTATTGAAGGAGAGGAAGAATTGCTCCCAAAAAAATGGGAGAGATTCGGAGATGTTCTTATAATAAAATTTCCTGAAGGCATGGAAAGGAAAAAAGAACTGGCAAAGATTTATGCAGATGTGTTAAAATGCAGAACAGTGCTGGAAGATGTTGGGGGCATAACAGGCATTAAAAGAAAACCGCTTGTGAAATACATATATGGAGACAGAAACGCTGAGACAACACATGTCGAAAACAAAATAAAATTCATGTTCGATGCATCAAAAATAATGTTTTCCTCTGGCAATGTGGATGAGAGAATAAGAATGGCGTATGCTGGGAAGGAAGGGGAGGTGGTGGTTGATATGTTTGCGGGAATAGGTTACTTCTCCATACCAATTGCATTTTACTCAAAAACAAATGTATATGCATGCGAAATAAATCCCGTGGCATATGGGTATTTAAAAAAGAATATAGAACTCAACAATGTGAAAAAAAATGTCACTGCACTTTACGGCGACTGCAGGGAGGTTGCGCCCCGCGGCGTGGCTGACAGGATCATAATGGGGTATTTCAAATCAAAAAATTTTCTGCCGCATGCCATGGAGATTTTGAGGGGGGAAGGTGTGATACATTATCATACCACATGTCCAAAAAGTTCTTTTCCTGAAGAGCCTTTCAGAGATGTTGCCAGGGCTGCCATTGACTCGGGGAAGCGCGCAGAGATGATATTCCATAGGAAGGTCAAGTCATATGCACCCAGCATAATTCATGGCGTAACCGATGTGAAAATAAGCGAGGGGCATTAGTTTTATAAATCCAAACCATATTGAAAGTCGAGAGATATGAGCGATTTAGAAGACCTTCCTGGAGTTGGACCCTCAACAGCGAAAAAACTTGAAGAAGCAGGTTTTGATGATTTGATGGCTATAGCAGTTGCTTCTCCCAGCGAACTTGCAGCAGTTGCAGACATAGGGGAGGGCACTGCATCAAAGATAATTCAGGCAGCGCGCCAGAAGGCAGACGTTGGCGGATTCGAGACAGGAGATGTAATACTTGAGAGAATGAAGGAAAGGAAAAAACTCACCACGGGTTCAAAATCATTTGATGAACTTCTTGGCGGCGGGTTTGAGACGCAGGCAATCACTGAACTTTTCGGAGAGTTCGGCTCTGGAAAGACGCAGATTGCACACCAGCTTTGCGTGAATGTTCAGATGCCGGTGGAGGAAGGCGGTCTTGACGGACATGCTGTTTTCATAGATACCGAAAATACATTTCGACCTGAAAGAATAATCCAGATGGCAAGCGCCTATGATATGGATACAGATGAAGTTCTGAAAAAAATACACGTTGCCACTGCATACAACTCAAATCACCAGATGATGCTCGTGGAAAAAGCAATGGAGATAGCAAAGGAGGTTCCTGTGCGACTCATAGTTGTCGATTCATTGACGGGACATTTCAGAGCGGAGTATGTTGGAAGGGGAACTCTCGCCGATAGACAGCAGAAATTGAATACGCACATGCACGAACTGCTCAAATTCGGCAGGCTCAACAATGCAGTGATATGCGTCACAAATCAGGTATCTGCAAAGCCAGATGCATTCTTCGGCGACCCGACAAGGCCCATAGGAGGACACATAGTGGGACATACGGCAATGTTTAGAATATATCTGAGGAAATCCAAAGGGGGAAAAAGGATAGCCCGACTCATAGATTCACCTCATCTGCCGGAGGGCGAAGCGGTTTTCACAGTCAACGAGGAAGGGATACGTGACTGATATGGCGGAGAGAATAGAACTGCCTCAGGGCGCAGGCGGCAGCGAGACCGCATCCCTGATAAAAAAATACATTCTGCCGAACTTCCACCAGCCCGATATGGAGATTCCGCTTGACGCCCTTGATGACGCTGCTGTGATAGACGGAATTGTTTTTACTACAGACAGCCATACTGTGAAGCCCATATTTTTCCCTGGCGGGGACATAGGAATGCTTGCTGTTGCAGGCACGATTAACGACGTTGCGGTAATGGGTGCAAAGCCAATTGCTCTCTCTGCCGGGTTCATAATAGAGGAGGGTTTTCTCATGAATGAACTCGAAGAAATAATAAAAAGCATGGGGAAACTTTCCTCAGAAGCAGGAGTGCCAATAGTTACAGGCGATACAAAGGTCGTTGAAAAAGGGAGCATAGAGCAGATAATAATAAACACGGCAGGCATAGGCGTTGGAAGCGAACTGCTAAGCAGGAATATGGAATATGTCGGCAGAGGAAAAAAGTGGCTGCAGGACTCTTCCCTACAACCAGGTGATAAAATACTTCTGAGCGGAAAAATCGCAGATCACGGCATAGCCATAATTTCATTCCGCGAAGGCTATGGCTTTGATACAAAAATAAAGTCAGATGTTGCACCAGTAAATGGACTTATGGAGGAATGCCTGAAGGTAAAAGGCGTGGTGGCTGCAAAGGATCCGACAAGGGGGGGGCTGTCAAACGCCCTTAACGAAATGGCTGAAAAATCAGGAGTGGGCATGCTCATAGACGAAGAGAGAATTCCGATAAATGAAGGCACAATGGCAGCATGCGAAATGCTCGGCATAGACCCTTATAACATAGGAAATGAAGGAAAGGTTGTAATGGGTGTTGTCGAGGATAAAGCAGAAGAGATGCTGAAGGCGATGAGAAAACATCCCCTGGGAAGAGATGCAGAGATAATAGGGGAAGTGACTGAAGGAAAGCATGTCATACTGGAAACAAGCGTCGGGGGAAAACGCATACTGGAAGCGCCCATAGGCGACCCCATACCAAGGATATGCTGAAAAAATCTTCACTCCAGCAATTCTTTTCTTTTTTTCTCATCCTGATATTTTTCGCTGTTGTCCAGATAGTCCTTTATAACTTCATATTCCTTCTCTAATATGAAATCCCTGAGCCATTCTATTCCTCTGCTTTTGAAGGGTATTATGGCATGCAATTTTATGCCATGCTTTTTTGCTATTTCCTCCGCTCCCTGCTCCCTGTCTATTATGACTGCAACATCCCTGCATTCTACTTTTACTCCCCTCTTTTCGCCTTCCATCTTGAGTTGCTCTATTGCAACCATCTTGCTGTCAAATTTTGTTACCAGGTCATCAACTGCAACGAATTTATCTCCGTCTGCAATCTCCCCCTCCACGAGAGAGTGCTCACCGTATTTCATTGCCGCTGTTTTCAGCCCTTCCAGAGAAGTAGCGCCTTCGAGTTTTCTGGTATAGCACATTGGCATGCCATGCCCCACAGAGATGGCAGATGCTATAGGGATGCCAGCCATTGCTATGCCAAGAACTCTGTCAGCATTACATTCTTTTTCAATCATTTCTCCCATATGCATCCCTATTTTTCTGAGGAGAGACGGATATGATGGCAGCGAACGAAGTTGAATGTAAAAAGGGCTCCATAGCCCGGAAACAAGTCTCCATCCCTCTGGCTTATCACGAAGCCATGTTTTTATAAGCCCGTGTCTGTAAAGTTCAACAACTATTTCCTTTCCCTGCATTTTATCACTCAAATTTTAGCGCCTCTGAGCAGAATTCCTTTGCTGCATTCTCAATGTTACTGCTTCTGTATATCGCAGAGCCCACTATTGCATATGCAGAGCGCCCTTTCAGTATGGAAAATGCTTTCCCTATTTCCCCGCCCTGACTGCCTATTCCTGGCATGCAGTATTTGGGAGCGGAAATCATTTCAGAAAGAAATTCATTATACTTTTTTATGGCATCGTAACGGTTGCCTGGAAGTATGAAATACTCCACACCATTTTCTGCTCCCACCCTGTAGATTCTTTCAGGCGAGTCGTTTTTTATAAACCCGCCTTCCTTTTCAAGATATGCAGTATGTGTCATCTCCCCGCCCACCATCGGTACCATATTCTTTTCGAAAATAGCCCTTATGAATGCCTTTTCCGTTTCGGGACCTGCCTGCGGGAATATTATCATGCTATTTATGCCACTGCTGCTGCAGACCTCTGCAAATTTTTCTCCCATCTGGGGGATATCTGTCCCTGCCTTCTGATGGTCGTAAATGAGAGGAAGGTCGCAATGCTCCCTGACTATTTCACTGAGAGCACCAAGACCATATGAAAGACCAAGGGTTGCCCCGACCTTGTATCCCACTATGCCCTCAATATGATACGTCCTGCTGACAAGTTCTCTGAAATGCTCGATGGAAAGAACATCGCATGCAACTATGACCCCATGCTCCTTTTCAAATAACATCATCTGTAATGCTCCACAGCATTTTTAGAGTTTTTCCTGCTTTATTTTCTCCCTTGCTTCCTCCACCACTTTGTTGGTAAAAAAAAGGTTGTGGATTGTGGCAAGCCTCGGTCCAAGCGGGTCTTTCTCCTTGAAAAGATGATTGAGATAGTCAAGAGAAAAATTTCTGCAGGTATAGCAATTGCATCCGTCCTGGATAACATCGCCCCTGACCTTCGCCCTCCCGAGATTTATTCTTCCATTATCTGTAAAAATTGTTCCATGGCGGGCATTTCTTGTTGGAAATGCGCTGTCGAATATGTCTATGCCCATTTTTATTCCCCTGATTATATCATCGGCTGAGCCCACGCCCATAAGATGGCGCGGCTTGTTTTTCGGCAGGTAGGGCAACGTTGCTTCTACCATGCGGTGCATCTCTTCTTTTGGCTCGCCTATGCACAGACCGCCGATGGCAAATCCATCGAATTCCATTCCGGCAATGGATTTTGCACATCTCACACGCTCTTCCTCAAATGTCCCTCCCTGGAGTATGGCAAATCTGCCCCTGCCCTGGCATCTCTCAGCCCACTTTATCGTCTTATCAACAGATTCAGCAACTCTCTCCCTTGTGTAGGGATAGGCAGGGCAGTCATCCAGCGATAGGGCGATGTCAACTCCGAGTTTCTCCTGCACCTCCATTGACTTTTCCGGGGTGAAAATGTCAGGCTTTCCATCTGGCATCAAAAAAGCGACTCCGTCGCTACCAACCTCTGAAGGAAATTTCTTTATGGGTTGAAAGCCACCGCTGTCACTCATCACAAAACCTCTCCAGCCCATGAACTCGTGTATGCCGCCAGCCCTTTCTATGAGTTCCATGCCTCTGCGATAAAGGTGGAGAGAGTTAACTATTATGCCCCTGCATCCTGCTTCCCATGCTTCTTCAGGCGTGAGTGTTTTTATCACGGCTTTTGTTGCAACAGGGAGAAAAACAGGCGTTTCAAATTCCCCATGGGGTGTTTTTAAAATACCTGCCCTCGCATTTCCATGGCTGGCTACTATTTCGAACATGATATCATCCCCTATGCGCCCTCCCAATAATAAGCATTGCATCTCCGAAACTCAGAAATCGATAGTTACGCTTCAATGCCTCATCATATGCTTTCATTACTGCATCTTTCCCCGCGTATGCACTAACAAGCAGGAGGGGTGTTGACTTAGGGAGATGAAAATTTGTGAGGATTGAAGTGATCGGGGAGTCAAATTCATATCCCGGATAAATGAAAAGGTCGCTCCATCCACTTCCTGCCCTCACCTCTCCGTCCGAAGATGAACTTTCCAGGGTTTTAACTGCGGTTGTGCCAACTGCCACAATATTTGCCCCTCTGCTGCTTGCCCTGTTTATCTCCTCTGCAACTTTCTCACTTATTTCGTAAAATTCCGCCTCCATTCTGTGCTCCTCTACATTTCTCGAACGTATGGGCATGAAAGTCCCTATTCCAACATGCAAAGTTATGTATGAAATTATGACCCCCTTACTTTTCAATTCTTCAATCATTTCCTCAGTAAAGTGCAGCCCGGCGGTGGGGGCGGCGACGGAACCCTTCTCCCTTGCAAAAACACTCTGATACATCTCTGCTGTTTCCTTATCCACCTCCTCCCTTATATATGGGGGAAGAGGCATCTCTCCCATCTCCTCAAGTTCTTCCATGCTCAGCGGGATTTCCACGATGCACTTTCCCCCCTCTTTCTCCACCACCACGCCCTCCACCTCCGCCCTCCCCCCTCCGCCATCTTCCCCGCTGTTTCCTTTACTGCCCCTACTGCCATCCGCCCCATTATTTTCATTTCCTTCATATTCTGTATTTTTGCCAGCATATCTCTCAAAAATTATTTTTGTGCCCTCCCTCACCTTTCCCTTTATGAGACAATTGAAAAGATTGCCATTGTTGCCGAGCAAAAGCACCTCCAGTTTTCCGCCCGTCTCCTTTCTTGCATGAAGTCTTGCATGCATAACTTTTGTGTCGTTGAGAACTATGACATCCCCGGGCATCAGATAATCAGAAAGTTCATAGAAAATGTGGTGTTTTATGCTTCCGTCCTCCGAGTCCAGAACAAGGAGTTTGCATCTGTCACGCGGCACGGCAGGTCTCTGGGCAATTGCATTCTTGGGCAGAGGGTAATCAAATTCGTCTATGAGCATTTTGAACTACTTGGATTTCTTCAAAAATGGCAGCCCTGTCTTTTCGTTAACTTTTATCTCGTAGCCCTCAGGTTTGGCACACGGCTCTGCATCGTCCTTTCCGTTCTTGCTGAAGAAATAAATGCGCTGTTTCCTTCCTCCCCTGAGCGTCACTTCTTTTGTGTAAAGTGTGTAATCTCCGTATTTGAACGGCGAATCCTCAACTGTTTCCCATTCCGGCAGTTCCTCCTCCACCTCCACCTCGTCCTCCGGAATTTCGACACCTACCTCGAGCACTTCCAGCACCTCTGTTTCGCCTTCCTCCTCCTCTTCCTCTTCTTCCTCCTCGACAAGATAAATGCTCGGTTTCAATTCCTCTATTTCCCTTCCGTCAACAGCGACAATTTCACCTTCTTCAACCCTCCATCTCGGAGCCTCTATTTCCGCTGCAACGCTCCTGCTTATCCTGCTGCATACCGTGCACAGATAATCCCTCTCCCCCTCAGGAACTATTTCCTCGCATTCCTCGCAGGGCAAATAATCAAGAACCATTCTGACGTGTTCCAACTCGTGCTCGTCAACCATATCAGATATATGAAAAGCCATGTTAAAAACCTTTTGGGAAAAATTTGGGAAAAGGAGGGGAAAGAGGCAGATTATATCCACCAGTACGGCTCGACCTGCCACTGGCTCTGCCCGCTCACGAACACGAATGCACCTTCGCCCATGAGCATGTCGAAGTTGTAACTGCCAAGCGCCGTGATATATTCTGCAACCCATGTCTGTTCCTGTGCATTCCACTTTGCAATCTTTATGCAGTGCATTATGTTGTCCGCAATGTCCTCTGCAGGTGAGTACATTATGTAGGGCCAGCCAATGAGATTGTATCCTGGATACAACGTCATGTTTATCGTTGGCTGGTACAATTTACCGAGGAACTGTACATTCGTATTCTCTGTTACAAATACGAAATAACCTGAAGCATTGTCAATTTCAAAGTCTTCGCCAAAGCCGTTTACATAACTCACATATTTCTGGTGTATGTTGTCCCACATTGTTACAATTGTGCAGTGTGGTATCATGCCCATCAAATCAGATGCATTCTGGACGCTATGATTGAATGCAGGCGTTATCAAATTCCATCCCTGATACAGCATGAGTCCAAGCCATGGGTCGAAGTGTATGTTGTCATATGAATGATTTCCATAGAGCCAGTCGCCGTTACCCTCTGCATATTTTAATGTTATTGGATCCCGCTGGTTGCCACTGCTGTCCGGTCCATTTGCTGCACCCCACCAGTTCATTGTTGCATTTATCCAGGGTGTTCCTGCAGACTCGTTAATATCATACATCAGGCCATACCACCAGTTGCCATAAATATAGTTGTAGTGTATCTGTGTGTCAACATTCTCGTAGCCATCCCAGTCGTTTCCTCCGAGTACATAGATGCCCACGTCATTTCTTGTTATGGTATTGTACAAGATGGTTGTATGATTTGAGTCTGCACCGATATGTATT
>VBQP01000026.1 GCA_008297795.1 Thermoplasmata archaeon
TCTTTATATATGACATCTCATATTTGGGTAAAAGTTTAGTCGTCAATTAGGTGAACAAAGTGCCAACAAAACATCATCCAAGGAGAGGTTCGAAGGGGTATTCCCCCAGGAAGAGGGCAAGGTCAGAGGTACCCAGGATACAGTCCTGGCCCAATGGCGATGACAAGCCCCGTCTTCAGGGGTTTGCAGGCTACAAGGCAGGCATGACACACGTGTTTGTTGTGGACTACCGTCCGACTTCCACGACATCAGGACAGGAAGTCATGGTTCCTGTTACCGTGGTCGAGACGCCGCCCATGAAAATAGCAGCCATCAGAGTATACAAATCCACACCTTACGGATTAAAAACGGTCACAGAAACATGGGCTGACAATGTTGAGGAACTCAAGGGAAGAATTCCCATACCCAAAAAAACAAAGGAACTTGAGGTTGAGGATTTTGACGATATAAGGGTTATTGCATATACAAAGCCCAGAGATGTCACAGGCGTGCCCAAGAAACTCCCGGAGATAATGGAAATACGCATCGGAGGCGGGAGCAAGGAGGAACGCCTTAACTATGCAAAGGAAATTCTGGGAAAAGAGGTTGACATATCCGATATTTACTCGGACGGGAGCATGGTGGACATAGCAGCAATAACAAAAGGAAAGGGTTTCCAGGGTCCCATCAAGAGATGGGGTCTTAAGTTGCTCACTCACAAAAACAGGAAGCACCGCCGCATGGTGGGTACACTCGGTCCGTGGCTTTCATGGGTCCGCTCAACTGTGCCGCAGGGTGGTCAGACTGGTTATCATCATCGCGTTGAATATAACAAAAGAATACTGAGAATAGGCGAAAACGGGGAGGAAATAACGCCTGAAGGGGGCTTTCTGCATTACGGGGTTGTGAGGAATAAATATGTCATACTTCACGGCTCGATTCCCGGTCCCGCAAAGCGTCTTATAAGAATGAGGGATGCAATAAGATATCACAGGGGCGTGAAAGTCGAAAAGCCTGAGATAACGTATGTGTCAACAATGAGCAAGCAGGGGGTATGATGAAAGCAAAGGTTTATGGAATTGATGGAAGCGTTACAGACGAAATTTCTCTGCCTTCAATATTTGAAGAGGATTTCAGGCCCGATATAATAAGAAAGGCTGTAAATGCCATGAGGGCAAACCGCCGCCAGAAATATGGCGTTGAGGAAACAGCAGGAAAGAAGCATCCTGTTGAATCATGGGGACCTGGAAGGGGAGTTTCAAGAGTTCCGCGTCTCACGCAGGGCAGGCGTGCTGCATTCATGCCAGGCACTGTTGGTGGAAGAACGGCGCATCCGCCCAAGCCGGAGAAGGAATGGGGCAGGAAAATAAACAAGAAGGAGATGAAACTTGCGAGAAGGTCTGCTCTTGCTGCAGTGGCTATCGAAGAGATGGTCAGGAAAAGAGGACATGTTTTTGGAGAGGGCGTATCACTGCCCATCGTTATTGAAAACGATTTCGAGAACATAGACAAGACAAAAAAGATAGTGGAGGCAATGAGGAGCATAGGCGTTTATGAGGACATAGAGCGTGCAAAGAACGGGAAGCACATAAGGGCAGGCAAGGGAAAAATGAGGGGGAGGAAGTATAAAACTCCCAAATCATTGCTTATTGTCGTGAAAGACAAGGAAAAAGTTAAAAAAGCAGCAGGCAATTTGACAGGAGTGGACATAGTAACTCCTGAAGAAGTAAATGTTGAGCATCTTGCCCCGGGGGGAGATGCAGGCAGGTTGACATTATTCACTGTGGATGCCATAAAATCAATGGAGGTGGAAACATGAATCCTTATGAGATAGTTTTCCATCCGTTTGTCACAGAGAAGTCCATGATGCTGATGGAAAAGGATAATGCGCTTCAATTTGCAGTAAGCATGAAGGCTAACAAAAGGGAAATAAAAGAGGCAATAGAAGAAATGTTCGGAATAAAAGTGGTGAAGGTTACAACGAGAATCGGAAGAAGGGGAAAGATCGCAGTTGCCAAACTCTCGCCGGAATACGAAGCAGAGGACATAGGAATGAGGATAGGTATATTCTAAGGTGGTTAAATGGGAAAGAGATTGATACATCAGAGAAGGGGTTCTGCAAACACCCCGTACATAAGCCCTTCATTCAAGCATAAGGGTCCAGTAGCATATCCTGCTGTTGATGAGGGCGAGGGAGTGATAGTTGACATAATACACAACCCCGGAACATCATCTCCTCTCTCAATAGTTGATGTAGGGGGAGAAAAATTCAAAATGCTTGCCCCCGAGGGAGCAATGGTAGGGGGCAAAATAAGATTCACAAAGGAGCCTCTGATAAAGCCAGGGAACGTCCTCCCGCTCGGCTCCATACCAGAGGGTACTCCCATATATAACATAGAGAACAATCCAGGTGACGGCGGGAAATTTGCCCGCTCGGCAGGAAACTATGCCACAATAATCTCCCACGGCGATAGGGTCATAGTAAAACTTCCATCAGGAGCGCAGAAAAAGTTGAACGCAGGATGCAGGGCGACGATAGGCGTTGCGGCGGGCGGCGGCAGGGGCGAGAAGCCTTTCCTGAAGGCAGGCAAAAAACACCATGCTGTCAGACCGAAGGCAAGAGTATATCCGATTGTCAGGGGCGTTGCAATGAATCCTGTTGACCATCCTCACGGAGGAGGAGCGCATCAGCATGTGGGGAAGTCTTCAACTGTTAGCAGGAGAGCCCCGTCTGGAAGGAAAGTTGGAAGCATATCTGCAAGGAGGACAGGCAAGAGGTGATTTAGATGGTTAGGAGAGCGAGCAGGAAACGAAAGATTGAAATTGGGGCAAAAAAGGAATTCACATATCGTGGTCTCACTGTGGAGGATATGAAGAGCATGTCCATTGACGAGTTCATAGAGTATCTTCCAGCAAGACAGAGAAGAAGTTTGAAAAGAGGGCTCACAAGAAGGCAGAACAAATTGCTTGAGGATATAAGGAAGGCGGGCGAGGATGAAGTCATAAAAACGCATCTGCGCGATATGGTAATCCTGCCCGATTTCTTTGGGCATCACATCGCTGTCCATAATGGGAAGGAATTTGTTACTTTGAATATCAAACCCGAGATGGTTGGGCATTATCTCGGAGAATTTGCTCTTACAAGAAAGGAAGTGAAGCACGCGGGTCCCGGCGTGGGTGCAACCCGCTCTTCGAAATATTTGCCATTGAAATGATACCATGAGATACTCAGCAGAAAAAAATCCGGAAAAAAGTGCAAGGGCGTATGGAAGGGAGTTTCACTGCTCTCCAAAGCATTCCCAGAACATAATGCGTGCCATTAAAGGCATGAAGATAAGCGATGCCAAGCAACTGCTCGAAGATGTCATTGCGCTGAAACGCCCTATACCTTTCAAGACCCATCTTACAAGCGTTTCGCACAGAAAAGGCATGGGACCAGGAGCATATCCTCAGAAAGCATCACGCTATGTGCTGGAAGTGCTGAAAAATGCCGAAAACAATGCAGAGTATAAAGGTCTGGATACGGAAAACATGGTGATAACCCATGCTTCTGCATACAAGGGGAGAATAATAAAGGGGATGATGCCCCGTGCCCAGGGAAGGTCAACACCGAAAAATGAGCACACTACAAATATGGAAATAATTGTTGAGGAGAAAGAGTAACATGGCTATAGAACGTAAATTCGTGGTTGAAGGAGAAAGACGGATGCTCATCAAAGAGTATCTGAAGAAAGAGACCGAAAAGGCAGGATTCGGAGGGATAGAGATACAGCGCACTCCGATGGGAACACTTATCTCCTTACTCACAGAAAGACCGGGACTCATAATAGGAAGAGGCGGGAAAAACATCAAAAAATTGACTGATGACCTTGCAGAGAAGTTTGATATAGAGAATCCTCAGATAGAAATAGAGGAGGTGGGAAACCAGGCACCTCTCAATGGGCAGATAATGGCTTATAAGGTCGCCGCAGCTCTTGAGAGAGGATGGCATTTCAGAAGAGTGGGGCACTCAACTGTAAGAAGAATAATGAGTTCGGGAGCAAGAGGCTGCCAGGTGATTATTTCCGGAAAAATCACAGGCGCACGCCACAGGACAGAGAAATTCACCAAGGGACATGTTAAATACTGCGGCGAGGTTGCAAAGGAAGTTATGGATGAGGGTATGGCAGTGGCAAAGAAAAAGCCCGGCATACTCGGAGTCAAAGTCAGGGTTATGAAACCAGGGGCAAAAATGCCAGATGAAATAGATATTGTCCTTGGAGATGAGAAAAAGGAAGTGGCAGTAGAGAAGAAAGAAGAAAAGAAAGAAGAGAAGAAAGAAGAAAAGAAAGTAATAAAAGAAAAGCCCGTGAAAACCATAGATGATGAGAAACTGGAAAAACTCAAACTTGACGAGTTGCCTGGCCTTGGGGAGAGCATGATTAAAAAACTCAAGAAGGCAGGTATAAAGGACGTTAAAGAATTATATGAGATGAGCGTAGATGATATGGTTGGAATAAAGGGCATAGGAATCAAAAAGGCAGAGAAATTGAAAGAAGCCATTGAAAAAGCGGTGAAATAAATGAAAGCAAAAGAGATGAGAGAGTTGAGCAGCGACGAGAGGCATGAAAAACTGAAGGACTGGAGAAACGAACTCATGGAAGAATATGGAAGATCGGCGATGGGTGGTTCGCCCCCCTCACCTGGAAAAATCAGGTGGATAAGGAAGAATATTGCGAGAATGCTGACTGTAATGAAGGAGGAAGGAGAACTGAATGAGTGATATATGCCCTGTCTGCGGCTTGCCCAAAGAGCTGTGCGTTTGCGATAAAATTGCCAGGGAAGGGCAAGAGATAAAGATATACACCGAAAAAAGAAGATACGGCAAGATGATGACCGTGATATCGGGCATGGACGCCTCCGACATAGACATCGACGGTCTGTGCAGGGATTTGAAGAAGTACTGTGCATGCGGTGGCACAGTCAAGGATAAGAAGATAGAGCTCCAGGGAAATCACAAGGAAAAGGCAAGGAAAAGGCTTGAAGAGCTTGGATTTGCGGTGGAAGTAAAATGAACGAAAAAGGAATGATGAAGGAAGAGTTCATAGGCATGAAGGTGCGCATAGAAAAATGCACCGACCCCTCACTTCAGGGTATGGAAGGGGTTGTGATAGACGAAACCAGGAACATGATGGTAATAGAAAGCAGAGAAGGCATAAAGAAGGTTGCAAAGAAAATAGCAACATTCAATATAGGCGGATTTACAATCGACGGAAGAAAAATAAATTATCGTCCAGAAGATAGAATAAGGAAGATAAAATGATAGGAATAAACGTTAAAGAACCGGAAAAGGAATGCAATGACAGGAACTGCCCGTTTCATGGCACGCTATCAGTCAGAGGAGTTATTATAACAGGAAAAGTTGTGTCTGATGCCATGGATAAGACAGTGGTGGTAGAGAAAACGAGGATGCACTATCTGCCAAAATATGAGAGATATGAAAAAAGAACAAGCAGATATAAGGCTCACCTGCCTCCATGCATAGAGGCAAAGAAGGGCGATGAAGTCACAATTGCAGAATGCCGCCCGATAAGCAAGACAGTATCATTTGTAGTGGTGGAGAGAAAATGAAGGGAATTGCGTCTAATGTAACAAGAGGTCTGTCAACTGGCTCGCGCCTTGACTGCGTTGACAATACAGGAGCAAGAATAGTGGAGATAGTGGCGGTCAAGCACATAAAGACAACCCGTCGCCAGTACCCGTCTGCCGGTGTTGGTGATCTGGTGGTTGTGACAGTGAAAAAAGGCAAGCCGGAGATGAAGCGCCAGCTGTTCAATGCGGTCATAGTGAGGCAGAGAATGCCTTACAGGAGACCTGATGGAACGAAAGTCCAGTTTGAGGATAATGCAGCAGTCATAGTTACTCCGGAAGGAGATATGAAAGGCTCAGCAATAAAAGGTCCTGTGGCAAGGGAAGCGGCTGAAAGGTGGCCACGCATATCTGCCACGGCTTCAACCATAGTGTGATATCATGAAATCGATACAGCCAAGAAAGCAGAGAAAGAATCTATACAATGCCCCACTTCATAAAAGGAGGAAGTGGCTTGCGTCCCATCTTGCAGAGGATTTGATGCTCAAATACAACAAAAGGAGCGTTCCTGTGGTGAGGGGCGATACAGTAAAAGTTGTTAGAGGAAATTTTAAGAATCACGTGGACAAGGTAAGAGAGGTAGACCTTGTCAGGCAGGTAATAGAAGTGGAAGGCGTTGTCACGACAAAAGTGGATGGGAGCAAGGTTCCGAGACCCATACATCCCTCAAATGTCATAATAACAAAACTCAACCTCACGGACCCGAAAAGAAGGGAGAAACTCGAACGCGGCTTATCAGAGGAAGCAAGGAAGGAAATAGAAATGGAAGCCAAGAAACAGATTGAAGAGGAAAGACTTGAGGAGGAACGCAGAAAGGAAGAAGAGGCAAGGAAAGCGGCAGAAGAGGAAGCAGAGGAAGAAGAAGCCGAGGAGGAAACGGTGTCAGAGGAGGTACAGGAACAACCAGAAAAGCAGCAAGTAGAGGAAGAGATAAAAGAACCAGAAGAGCAGGCAGAACAACCAGAAGAGGAATCGCCTAAGGAAGCAGAGAAAGCTGAAGAACTGCCAGAGGAAGTGAGTGAAGAAGAAAAGGAGATAGAGGAGGAACCTGAGGAAGTAGAGGAAGTACAGGAAGAGGTAGAAGAGCAGAAGCAGGTCGGGGAAGAAGAGCTGGCAGAGGGAAAGAAGAAAGATAAAGGAGCAGAAGATTTAAATAATAAGGATATTGAGGGATGATAATATGGCACATTTGAAGAGGATAACGGTTCCGAGGACATGGCCCGTGGAGAGAAAGACAAAGAAATGGTCGGCAAGACCTTCACTCGGTCCCCATCCAATAGAAAAAAGCGTTCCGCTGTTGATAGTGGTAAGGGACTACCTGGAATATGCTGATACTGCCAGGGGCGCAAAGAACATAATAAGTTCAAGGAAAATACTGGTTGACGGAATCGTGAGGACAGATATGAAATTCCCCTGCGGCTTGATGGATGTCGTCTCCGCTCCGGAAGCGGGAGAGCACTTCCGTGTATTGATAGATTACAAAGGTATTATACGTCTTGTGCCATTATCAGCCGAGGAGGCAAAGTGGAAACTTTGCAGGATAGAAAATAAAACGACGGTCAAAGGTGGCAAGATTCAGTTAAATCTTCACGATGGAAGGAATATGATTGCTGAGGGGGATTATAAAACAGGAGATGTGCTGAAGATATCCATACCTGACCAGCAGATTATGGAGGTGCTGCCCTTCGAGAAAGGGATGAAGGCACTCATAACAGGCGGAAAACATGTTGGCGAGATATCAGAGATAGAGGAAAAGGAAATAACAAGAAGTTCGAAGCCCAATATCATAAAATTGAAGGATTTCTCAACCATAGAGCCGTATGTTTTTCCTGTCGGAAAGGATAACCCGCTGATAAAGCTACCGGAGGTGAAGGTGTATGGCTGATATGAAGAAACCCAGGATTGAAAAAGTGACAGTAAATATCGGTGTCGGCGAGGGCGGCGAGCGGCTCCGCAAGGCAGAGCAGGTACTGCAGGAAATAACTCATCAGAAACCTATTCTCACAATATCAAAGACCATAAACAAGGACTGGGGAATAAGAAAAGGAATGCCCATAGGCTGCAAGGTAACACTCAGGGGAGAAAAGGCAATTGATTTTCTTAAAAGGGCTCTCTGGACAAGAAACAATAAAATCGCTGACTGGTCATTTGATAAGGAGGGAAACGTTTCTTTTGGAATATCTGACCATACGGAATTCGAGGGAATGAAATATGACCCCAACATAGGAATATTTGGCATGGATATCTGCGTGACAATGGAGAGACCGGGATACAGAATAAAAAAGAGGAGAATAAACAGGAAAAAAGTTCCCCACAGACACCGCATGACACCGGAGGAGACAATGGAATTTCTGAAAGAAGAGTTGAATGTTGAGGTGGTGTGATGGTAAAAATAAAGGAAAAGAAAAAGGAATATGGGAGAAACAAAGGATGTGACAGATGCGGGAGGAAAAGGGGACTCATAAGAAGATACGGACTGCATCTCTGCCGTCAGTGTTTCCGTGAGACAGCAGAAGAAATAGGATTCAAAAAATATTCCTGATTTCCTCTTTTTCCATAAAATTAAAAAATTATTTTCAATACTTTATGTCGTGGGATAAAAATGGGGAACGAAAGTTATATCCGCCAGCCAATCGTTTCGGTTCTGGGGCATGTTGACCATGGAAAAACAACACTACTTGATTATATAAGGGGCAGTGCAGTCACAGCAAGGGAGGCTGGTGCAATCACCCAGCATATAGGGGCAACTGAAGTTCCCATAGATGTTATACACGAATTGTGCGGCAAACTGCTGGGGGGAAAGAAGTTTCATGTTCCAGGATTGCTTTTTATAGACACCCCGGGACATCATGCATTCACCACACTGCGCTCCAGGGGGGGAGCGCTCGCCGACCTGGCTGTTCTGGTGGTTGATATAAATGACGGGCTGATGCCCCAGTCCATAGAGGCAATAAATATATTGAAAAATTACAGGACACCTTTTGTAGTCGCAGTGAATAAAATAGATACGATACAGGGCTGGAAGAAGGTGGAGGGCGGCATCGGCAGGCGCATTGAACAGCAGAACAGCAGAACAGCCCAGATATTTGATGAGAAATTTTATGAGATGGTGGAAAGACTTTTCGAGCAGGGCTTTTCCTCTGACAGATATGATCGCATAAGGGACTTCAGGAAAAACGTTGCCCTTGTTCCCATATCTGCAAAGACAGGCGAGGGCATACCTGAGTTGCTAATGGTGCTTGTGGGGCTTGCACAGCGATTCCTTGAAGATAATCTCGTTACGGAAAACGGTCCTGCTGAAGGCACAGTCCTGGAAGTGAAGGAAGAGAAAGGACTCGGGACCACAATAGATGTCATAATATACAGCGGGAGGATAAAAAGCGGAGATACCATAGTTGTGGGCGGAAAAAGCAAGCCATGCGTTACGAATGTGAGGGCTCTGCTGAAACCAAAACCACTTGACGAGATAAGAGACCCTTCGGAGAGATTCAGCAATGTGAAGGAGGTGAGTGCGGCAACGGGAATAAAAATAGCCGCTGCAGGTCTTGAAGACGTTTTTGCAGGTGCTCCCCTTCGTGTTGCGGGAGAAAACATACAGGAGGATATCGACAAAATAAAAAATGAGATGAGAATAGATATAAAAACCGCTGATGAGGGGATAATAATAAAGGCTGATGCTGTCGGCTCAATAGAAGCGCTTGCCAACATATTCAGGGATGTACCCATAAGGAAAGCAGATGTGGGACCTGTATCAAAAAAGGATGTAATCGAGGCAGGAACAAATGAGGACCCTGTCAACAGGGTAGTTCTGGGATTCAATGTTAAAGTCCTTCCAGAGGCGGAAAAGGAAATGGCATCATCTGATGTGAACATAATAAGCAGCAAAGTGATATACCATCTACTCGAAGAATTTGAAAAGTGGAAGGAGCAAAAAGCCAGGGAAGTGGAGGAGGAGAGAAGGAAGGAGATTGTATATCCTGGCATGATACTTTTCCTTCCGGACTATACCTTCAGGGTTAGCAAGCCTGCTGTCATAGGCGTGAGGGTGCTTGCAGGAGAAATAAGACCTGAGCAGAAACTGATGAGGGAAGACGGCAGAACAATAGGAAAGATAAAGAGCATACAGAGCGAGGGCAGAAACGTGGAAAAGGCAACGCAGGGAATGGAGGTGGCAATTTCAATTGAAGGAGCGACAGTAGGCAGACAGATAAAACCTGAGGATGTGCTTTATGTGGACATGCCCCAGGAGGCAGTGAGAAAACTTATGGATATGAAACTCTCTCCGGATGAGCAGGACGTTATAGAAAAAGTGATAAAAATAAAGCGCAAGAGCGACAAATTCTGGGGCACCTAATCTTTTTCGCGCCAGTTTTTTATTGCGAATTCTCCTGCTTCTCTAAAAGCGCGTGAAACCCCGCCAACCCCGAGCTTCGTGCCGCCGAAAATTCTGGATACAACCAGAGCATGTGCATCCAGTTCATATTTCTCCAGTATTTCCATAAGCACTCTGCCAGGATGTCCCACCTCACCGTCGTCCTTAAATGATTTTATTTCATTTCCTCCATCAAAAAACCTCATGGCATAGCAATGGTGGCATGCTTTTTTGTATTCTCGCCTGTGAATTTTTATTATTTCTTCAATTTCTCCAGGGTTATCCAGTTTGTAAAGGTGGGCAAAGAATCGGGAGCGTTTGACGACCATTTTAACGGCTGAAAGTTCGTTCATCTGGATTTATAACTGCAGATAAATTTTAATTCTTTGCATATGGGG
>VBQP01000027.1 GCA_008297795.1 Thermoplasmata archaeon
ATTATATATGTCTTCAATTTTGCTGAACGCATGAAGATACTTCTCATATACCCGAAGCTGGAGCACGGAGTCACGACCCAGAGAGACAGCAAAACCCCCTTCTCAAAACTTTTTGGAAATCCCACGCTCACGCTCCCGCAGGTGGCTGCAGTCACGCCGCCGGAGCACGAGGTCAGAATACTTGATGAAAACTTCGAAAAGGTGGACTTTGACGGAGACTACGACCTTGTGGGCATAAGCGTCCTTACCATGACCGCCCCATATGCATACAAAATGGCAGATAGATTCAGAGAGAGAGGTGTGACAGTTGTTCTGGGCGGCTACCACCCTACAGCCCTGCCGGAGGAGGCGAAGCAGCATGCGGACAGCGTCGTTCTCGGCGAGGCAGAGGTCAGCTGGCCCCAGTTGCTCGAAGATTTCAAAAAGGGCAAACTCAAACCCTTTTATAATATGGCATGGCCCGAGCCCGAAAAAATTCCAGAGCCAAGGATGGATCTTGTCAAACACCAGCCCCTGACAGGATGCATACAGATGTCAAGGGGGTGCCCGAATGCCTGCGAGTTCTGCTCCACATCTGCGTTTCTGGGAAAAAGGGTAAGGAAGCGACCTTTGAAGGCAGTAATAGAAGAAATGAAAAAGATACCCAATAAACTCATAATATTCAGTATTCAGAGACGCATCCCTCACAACAATACACCAATACAGCAGGGAACTTTTCAAGGAAATGATAGAGCAGAAGGTGAATAAAAAGTGGATTGCAAACGGAAATATAAATTTGCTCGGAAGAGATGAGAAATTCCTGGAACTTGCAAGAAAGGCGGGGTGCATTGCCTGGTTTGTGGGGATAGAATCAATATCTCCTGCAAGCCTGAAGGAAGCCCATAAAATTTCGAACAGGGCAGATGAATACGAAAAGGCGATAAAAACAATAAGGAAACATGGAATGGCTGTTGTTGCAGGCATAATATTCGGATTTGACGGAGATACGCCCGACATATTTGATGCCACCCTTGAATCAATGCTCGAGTGGGACATAGATGCAGGAGAATTCAATGTTCTGACACCATATCCCGGCACACCATTATATGACCGTTTTGATAAGGAAGGAAGGATATTCTCAAAGGACTGGTCAAAATACACCCAATCAAATGTTGTTTACTACCCGAAGAACATGACGCCCGAGGAACTCATGGAGGGGACGAAACGGGTGATAAAAGGCTATTATTCCCCCCATCAGATGATTAGGAGGTTGTGGGGAAATGTCAAACTATCCAAATTAGCGCCCACTTCTTTTGTGGTACCATCCATAAACTTTGCAATGAGACGCTACTACATGAGGGAATTTTTCTGAGGAAAGTAATTAAATACCTGCCATTATTTTCCAGCGTGAAAAAAGACAGGACTCTGACAGTGAAAAACTGCCGCATCCGCCTGATTGGAGTTATTCATGGGCTCGAGAGAGAGGGGGAAAGGGTGAGATATGTATCTGAGGAATTCATGCCCGAATGCATTGCCATCGGCATTCCAAGAGAGGATATTGACACAATAAAAAAATTTGTGGAAGAAGGATTCGAATTCGACATGTCACCCGAACAGGAGAGATTTTTTGAGAACCTGTCACGTTACGGGAAAATTTCCATACCGCCCTCCGACCTGATTGCCTCCTACAAAATTTCCGAGGAGAAGGGCATTGACCTCAGGGCGATTGACCTGGACGATGAGCTCTATGCAGATGTTTTCACAAAAAAGGTCTCCCTTATAAGTTTCATACGAAACTCGAGGAGAAATAAAAAACTCATGAAAAGGGAGTTTGATTCGGGCAGCGCGGAAGAATTTGTCGAGGAGTGGGAAAAACATTACAACTCGCTCCGTGCGTTCAGAGCCATTGAAAAGATAAGGGAGGAGAACATGGCATCGCAACTTTTTTCCCTTGCCGAAAAATATGAGAGGATACTTGCCATCATACCTTACCAGAGATTTGACAGAGTTGTTGAGATTCTCTCAAGCCATTGAAAAAGCATAAAAACGGGAGGGGTATTACCACTTGGTGTTAAAATGGTGAAAAGAGTAGTGATAATGGGAGCAGCGGGAAGAGATTTCCATAACTTCAATGTTTTTTACAGGGACAATGAGGAGTATGAAGTCGTAGCCTTTACAGCAACTCAGATTCCTGACATAGCAGGGAGAAAATATCCTCCTGAACTTGCAGGGAAACTTTATCCTGACGGCATACCCATACTTCCCGAAGAGGACCTTCCAGAAATAATAAAAGAGAAGGATATTGATGAGGTTGTTTTTGCTTACAGCGATGTTTCATATCAGTATGTGATGGAGCGCTCTGCGATAGTAAATGCCGCAGGCGCAGATTTCAGACTCATAGGACCAAAACATTCCATGCTCAAATCAAGCAAGCCTGTCATAGCCATATGTGCAGCAAGGACAGGATGCGGAAAATCTCAGGTCTCAAGAAAGGTTTTTGAGATACTGAGCAAGCGCTACAAGGTTGTTTCAATACGTCACCCGATGCCTTATGGCGATTTGTCAAAGCAGATATGGCAGAGATTTGCCTCATACGAAGACCTTGACAAGCACGAATGCACGATAGAAGAGAGAGAGGAATACGAGCCGTACATAGACATGGGCGGAGTTGTTTATGCCGGCGTTGACTATGAGAAAATTTTGAGAGAGGCGGAGAAAGAAGCAGATGTTATAATATGGGATGGCGGCAACAACGACTACTCCTTCTATAAAGCGGATTTTTACATAACCATAGTTGACCCGCACAGGGCAGGACATGAAACTTCGTATTATCCGGGAGAGGTGAATGTCCGCCTCGCTGATTTGATAATCATCAATAAAGTTGATACTGCAGATGAGGAAAGCATAAGAAAGGTGGAAGAAAACGTCAGGAGAGTGAATCCTGATGCAAAGATTATGAAAGCAGAATCGCCTGTTACTCTTGAAAGAGATGATATAGCGGGCAAAAAAGCACTTGTGATAGAGGATGGACCAACACTTACCCACGGAGGAATGAAATTCGGCGCAGGCATAGTTGCTGCAAAGAAGGCAGGTGTGGAGATAATAGACCCCAGACCATACGCAGAGGGCTCAATAAAGGAATCTTTTGAGAAATATTCCCACCTGACAGATGTTCTGCCAGCCCTGGGATACGGGGAAAAGCAGATTGAGGAACTGGAGAAAACAATAAACAGGGCTGAGTGCGATATAGTGGTTTCGGCAACTCCGATAAATCTTCAGAGGGTTGTGAATGTCAACAAACCGATAGTCAGGGTAAAATACGGAATGGGAGAAGAATCTGCAAAGAAACTGGAGGAATTCCTCTCATCAAAGTTCTAAATCGGGACAGCCGGGACGGGTTTCAATTGCCACTGGAAAGAGATTTCTCCCCGTGAGTGAGGAGAACCACTCATTTATTTTTATGAGAGGGGAGTAAGCGCTTTCATATGTCTTCGGCATGCTCACTTCCAGAGTTCCCCATTCTCCCTCGACATTGTGGGTATCTTTTGCTTTTGCCCTTATCACATACGTGCCTCTTGTCTTCCATTTGTGCTCGATTGTTATTTTCTCGCCCGATGCATATGGACCTATCCAATCCTCCACCGAGCCGTCACCCCATTCTATGTAGTAATACAGTTCATCATCATCTGCATCTGTTGAAGAAAAAGTGTATTCGTATTTTGCTCTTGCCCTTCCCGAATCCGGTCCTGTTATGATAGGTGCGCCCGGGGCATTGCCAATTGAAACCGATAGCGGACTTGAGAAGCTGCTCTGCTCTCCCACCACATCCTCTGCTATCACCATCACATAATAAGTTCCAGCCTCATCCCATGAATGGGTTATGTTTGCTTCCCTGCCTGACTGATAATAATTTTCTGTCCATTCATCCACCGTGCCATCGCCATTCCAGTCCCAGCCATACCTTATGGCATCGTCGTCCTCATCAATCGCACTCGTGGAGTATGTATATGCAACTCCTGTATCACCGGAAGTCACGCCGGAGGGGTTTTCAGGCTGTGAAGGCGGGCTGTCGCCCATTTTTGTGGGCAGATCTGCTGCCTTCCAGGCAATTATGCCGCCCTCCATATTGTATATGGTGCCGTTAAAACCGCCTTCAGAGAGAATATGGGCAACAGCGCTGCTCCTGCTGCCAGACCTGCAGTAAAGTATTACTTCATTGCCCCCGTACAGGGAATTGAATTCCTGTATCGCACTCTCGTTGTAACTCCCATCTGTATTGTAAAAATTGAAACTGCAGTAACGGCGGGCAAATTCCGGATATGGGGTGTCTATCCTTTCCCCGAGCCATTCTGAATATGTTCTTACGTCCACAGGTATCTGTATACCGTTGGAGGTGGTGTTAAGCATTTCCCACGCCTCTTCCGCCGTAATGTCCGTATAACCGCTTGAGGAATCAGCAAGTGCATCAACATATACAACTGCTGTGGCAATGAACAAAATTGTCGTTGCAAATGCCATAAATTTTTTTGAGATGGCTTTCATTTCAAACCTCCAGATATATTCACATTTGTTAATATATAATGGATATATATTAGTTTTTAGAGAACCGGCGTTGTCAAAACAAACTTTTTAAGCGCAGGGGCATTGCTCATTATCCCGTGAAAAAATGATGGAAGAAAAAATAAGGAAGATACTGGAGGACATCCGCTCAAAGAAAATGAGTGTTGAAGAGGGGCTGGAGGAGTTGCGATATCTTCCTTTCCTTGACCTTGAATATGCAAAGATAGACTCTCACAGAAGGCTGAGGACAGGCATACCTGAGGCAATATTTGCCCCCGGAAAATCAGCAGAGCAGATAGCAGACATAGTCAGAAAAATTGAAGGAAAGGACGTGATATTCATCACAAAAGCAGATGAAAGCATCTACAGCGCACTCAAAAATTTTGAAAATATCTCATACCACAAAGAATGCAGGATGATAACCATAGGAAAAGCAGCCAGCAGGCGCATCAAAGGATACGTGGCAGTGGCAAGCGCAGGCACAGGCGATATACCTGTGGCAGAGGAAGCGGCTGTCACTGCAGAATATCTCGGAAATGAGGTGAAGAGGGTGTATGACATAGGCGCTGCAGGGATACATCGCCTACTTGAGTTCAAAGACATTTTTTCAGGTGCAGATGTAATAATAGCAACTGCAGGAATGGACGGTGTGCTTCCGGGAGTGATATCAAGTCTGTTTCCCGCACCTGTCATAGCGCTGCCAACAAGCATCGGCTACGGGACGGGCGCGGGAGGATTAAGCGCGATTCTCACAATGCTCAACAGTTGCTCTCCGGGCATGGCTGTTGTGAACATAGACAACGGCTTCGGCGCAGGAGTTTTTGCACATAAAATAAATAGCAGGAAATAAAGCAAATTTAATATTACATCTCTGCATCATAAGGTGGTAAGATGGAGTTAAAGAGAGAGCTCGGCTTAAAGGAAGTTGTTTCAACTGTTGTGACTGCTGTCATCGGCGGCGGTTTGTTCATCTCAACAGTTCAGATACAGAGTAAGGTGGCAGTCGGCTCCTCCATAATATTCTCATATGTAATTGCAGCAATTCCTGCATTTTTTATGGCTCTCTGTTATGCCGTGCTGTCATCCGCCCTTCCTTCCTCGGGAGGGGAGTATGTGTTTGTCAGCAGGATAATTGACCCTTTCATAGGGTTTATAGCGACCTGGGCGAGATGGTTTGCAATGATAGCAACCATTGCAGCAATGGCTGTCGGCGACATGGTTCTCATAAACAACTTTTTCGATATATTGAAGATGCATTCCGTCTCCTCTTTCATATCCTCGAATATCACAGCCATTTCCATCGCTCTCGTTATTCTCTTCCTGATGGTAAACTATATCGGGGTCAAAACTTTCGGCAGGATACAGGTAGCGATGTTTGTGATGCTCATAACAGGCATTCTTGCTTTTATACTGGTTGGGCTGCCGGAAGTAAGCCTGAGCAACATAAATTATTCCATGGACATGAATTTCTCTGATATCGCGAAGGCGAGCAGTTTGATATTCTTCAGCTATCTTGGATTTGCGGCTATTGCCAACGCAGGCGGAGAAATAAAAAATCCGGAAAAGACACTTCCGAAAGGAATAATGATATCCATGTTCATGATAGCAGGAATATACATTCTCGTCGCTTTAATAACCTACGGCTCAGTATCCCCATCATTTTATTCCTCATATGATTTCTCAACAGGTTCTGTTCCCGATATGGCATCTCATTTTCTGCCATCATCCATAGCTGTCCTGGTTGCATTCGCAGGCTCAATAGCCATAATTTCGGACATAAATCCCAACATACTTGCCTCCTCCCGTCTCTCATTTGCATGGGCAAAGGACAACATAGTACCTCAGAAACTGGCGGAGTTGAATAAATATGGAGTGCCGAAATGGACTCTGCTGATAAATGGAATTATGGCCACATCGATTATTTTACTTGCAAAACAGTTCATGAACGCTGTAATGATGATAAACATGGCAATCCTGCTTATTTACATAGCGATATCCATATCTGCCTTAATTCTTCCCTACAAGCATCCGGAGATATATGAAAAAGCCAAATTTAAATTCAGAGGGATGTGGGTTGTAGCATTGCTGGGCATGCTCACCTCCGCTTTATTTTTTGGTTACATACTCCGCCTTCCGGACGCAATGCCGGGCTTCATTCTATTGCTCGCATGGACAGGCATAGGCGCTGTTGTTTACGTGCTAACTCTCGAGCACCACCAGATGCACTGGAGGCTGTTCAAGGAGGAAAAGAAGGAGAAGGAGAAAGCAGATAAAGAAACCATAAAGGAAATGGTGAAAAAGGAAGGAAAGCAGGATACATCTGACTCCACATAAGGGAGTCTGCGCAGATTCTCCCATCTTATTAAATTGAATGGCTATTAAAAACGATTTTATACACGTTTCGTATTTAGAAGGTATGAAAAGAAAATTTGTTATTGTTATGGCTGTAATGCTAATAGGCATTTTGAGTTCCGCCCCACTTTCAGGCGTTTATGTGCAGAAGGCAGTGTTAAACGAAGCGGTCAGCAGCGGGGCAGAAAAAACAAACGAAGGATATGATTTTCTGATAATAACTCCATCTGACTTTGCTCTTGCTCTGCAGTCCCTTATCACCCACAAGAACAGTCATGGAATAAAAACAATTCTTGCAACACTTGATGAGATATACAACGGCGATTACTTTGCAGTTCAGGGAAGGGATGATGCTGAGAAAGTGAAATACTTCATTAAAGATGCGGTGGAGGAATGGGGAATAAAGTATGTCATGCTCGTTGGCGGAAGGCACGGGGGCTTGCTGAAAGAAAAATGGTGGTGCCCTGTGCGTTATGTCCATCTTGACGACAAAAGCAACTGGGAGACAAGTTACCTAAGTGATCTTTATTTTGCCGACATATATGATGCAGAGGGGCATTTCTCGTCGTGGGACACAAATGAGAACGGAGTGTTCGGGGAATGGAAAGGGAGCAAAGCAGAAGATGGACAAATAGACCTGAAACCTGACGTGTATGTGGGCAGGCTTGCATGCAGAACAGAGAAGGAAGTGGAGGTCATGGTCAATAAAATAATCAAGTATGAGAATACGACTCACGGACAGTCATGGTTCAACAAAATGGTTGTTGTAGCAGGCGACACATATCCCGAATATCCGACAAATGAAGGGGAACTCGGCACTCAGCAGGCAATTGACTGGATGCCAGGATTTACGCCAATAAAACTCTGGACTTCTACAGGCACGCTGACAGGAGAAGACGATGTCATAAATGCTGTCAGTCAGGGATGCGGTTTCCTGTTCTTCGACGGGCATGGCAACCCGATGACATGGGCAACCCATCCTCCGGGAGATGGCGACACATGGATAGACGGCTTGAAGGTGCAGGACATGAACGAACTGTCAAATGACGGAAAATATCCTGTCTGCGTTGTCGGCGGCTGCCACAACAGCCAGTTCAATGTAAGCATGCTCAATTACCTGAAGATATACAAGGGAATATGGAACTGGTATGAGTACCTTTACAAGGGAGAAACGAGCTATGAATGCTTCAGTTGGTGGCTCACAAGCGTGGAGCACGGCGGGAGCATAGCAACAACTGGCTACTCGGGACTTGGCTACACGAAGGAGGATAAAAATTTCACGGGAGAGGCAAGCGAATGGCTTGACACACACTTCTTCTGGGAATACGGAATGAACGGGACAGATATTCTTGGAGAGATATGGGGTAATGCAATAAGAGGATACCTAAACACCTACCCCATTGACTGGAGCCAGCCTGCAGGGAGTTTCACTTCCATTGATGCAAAAACAGCCCAGGAATGGATACTGCTTGGAGACCCGACGCTTAAAATAGGAGGGTATCCATAACCCTCTTCCCACACAAAAATTTTTATTTAGTGTGTGGTTACACATCAAGTTTTTGAGGTGATGACATGAAGAACAAGATGTTGGAGCAAATTTGCATGAATCTACAAAATCTCAACGAGGATGTATCCGTACCCAGGAATATAAGGAGAGGGGCGAAGGAAGCCCGTGACATTCTCATGAACAGTGAGGAATCCATAGATGTTAAGGTGGCATCTGCCATATCAATACTTGACGAACTTGTGAATGACCCCAATGTGCCCATACACGGAAGGACAGCAATATGGAGCATAATGAGTCAGCTGGAAAGTCTGAGTTCTATAAAGGGCTGATTTATTAAAAAATAAAAAAGTGGGAGAGAGTTTATGCTTTCTTGAGGAATGGCAGACCTGTTCTCTTGTTGACTTTTACAGTGTATCCGTCGGGCTTGTCTATTGGCTTTCCGCTTTTCGGCTTTCTTGCGCTGAAGAAATATATGGTCTGTACTCTTCCTCCCTTAAGTTTCACATCCCTCGTGTAGAGGGTATACTCCTTTCCCTTACTTTTATATTTAAACGCCATTATTATCGCCTCTTATCTTGTATATCTTATGAGAATTTAAACCCTTCGATATTTTCCCCGTTCTAAAGCATGAAAACCAGCAAAAATATAAAAAACCCCATAATTACAAACACTATCCACACTATATAGGCAATTGTAATTCTGCGAGTCCATTTTGCCTTTTTTTCAGGCGTATCGAAGAATTTTCCGAGTATGGGGTCTTCTTCAATCATGCTGCTCCATGAACGCTTTCATCCTTTTCCTCCTGAAGAAGTCTTCCCTCTCCCTTTCTTCAAGTTGCCTCTCTATGTAGGTTATGGTGCCCTCCAGTTTGGGAATGAATATATGCTCAAGCGCATTGACCCTCCTTTTTGTCTTCTCTATCTCCTTGCCAAGTTTCTGTATGCTCCCCTCTATGCCAGCAACCTCGACTATTGCATCAAGCGCCTCCCTCCCTTTTGCCGCTGCTTCGTACAGTTCTGATGTGGTATCGAGCACGCCGTAGTTTGCCTTTTCTCCTTCCTCTATGTTGAAATTTATTATTGGCACGCCCATGACATTTTTGCGCTCGGCTGAAACCTCCCTTTTCTCTTCAACCTTCTCTGAAAGGGTTCTCACCTGCTCCTCACCCATAAGCATCTCTGCTTCTATGAGCGACTCAAATGCCTCTCTTATTTTCTCCTCCATCTCCTTTCTTTTCTCCTTCCTGTTCTTTATTATTTCGAAGAAATTGGATATCAGCGCATCTCTTTTCTGTGAAAGGAGTTCATGCCCTTTTACTGCCAGAAGTTTGCGCTTCCTTATCTCGAGCAGTTGCATTCTCGTGGGCTTTACCCCTTCCATTATCTCCTTTGCCATCGAATCACTTCGGGTAGTACTTCTCTATATATTTCTCATCTATCTTCTTCAACTCGTCCTTCGGAAGCATCGAGAGCAGTTCCCATCCGAGGTTGAGAGTCTCCTCGAAAGAGCGGTCTTCTTCCTCTCCCTGCGCCACAAACCTCTTCTCGAACTCATCTGCAAATTTTAGATACCTTTTGTCTCTTTCAGTGAGTGCCTCCTCTCCCACAACAGCAACCAGGTCGCGCAAATCGCAACCCTCCGCATAAGCGGAGTAAAGCTGGTTCGATAACTGGTGGTGATCCTCTCTGGTCCTTCCCTTCCCTATCCCCTCTGCCATGAGGCGCGATAAAGCGGGCAGCACTGCAATAGGAGGATATATGCCCTTGTTCTGCAGTTCCCTTGACAGAACAATCTGCCCTTCAGTGATGTATCCTGTCAGGTCAGGAATGGGATGCGTTATGTCGTCATCAGGCATTGTTAGTATGGGAATCTGGGTTATGGTACCCTCTCTTCCCTGTATACGCCCTGCCCTCTCATATATCTGGGCAAGGTCTGTGTACATGTATCCTGGATAGCCCCTCCTTCCGGGCACTTCCTCACGGGCTGCTGCTATTTCTCTCAGCGCTTCGGCGTAATTTGTCATGTCTCCGTCAGTATCACCAGAACATGCATTCCCTTGTCAAATGCAAAGTATTCTGCCACTGTTAGCGCCATTTTAGGAGCTATGAGGCGTTCTATCGCAGGGTTGTCAGCAAGGTTGAGGAAAAGAACGCTTCTTTCTATTGCTCCTGTCTCCTCGAAGTCATGCATGAAGAAATCTGCCTCCTCTGCAGTTATGCCCATCGCACAGAAAACGACAGCGAAATTTTCCTGACCGCGAACTTTCGCCTGTCTCGCTATTTGAGCTGCAATTGTGTTGTGTGGCAATCCAGAGCCAGAAAATATGGGCAGCTTTTGCCCCCTTACAAGCGTATTCATCCCGTCTATGGTTGAAATGCCTGTCTGTATTGGGTCTCTAGGATACTCCCTTGCAGACGGATTTATCGGAGAGCCATTGACATCTCTCATTTCCTCAGGTATTGGAGGAGGCGAGCCGTCTATGGGCCGCCCTACCCCGCTGAATATCCTCCCCATCATTTCAGTGGTTACGCCAACTTCCATGGGCTTTCCCGTGAACTGCACAGATGTGCCCTTCGTATCAAGGCCTCTCGTGCCCTCAAAAACCTGTATGACAGCCTTTCCTTCCCCAACTTCAAGAACCTGTCCCAGGCGCTTCTCTCCTTCAGACGTTGTTATTCTGACGACTTCGCCGTATCCGACGTCTTTTATCCCTTCAACAATCATCAGCGGGCCCGAAACCTCACTTACAGTTGTATAAACAATTCCTTCCATTTTTATCCCTCCAGCTCCTTAAATTCCTTTTCCATTTCTTTCTCTATTTCCTTGAAACGCTTCTCCCACTCCTCATTCGGCACCGTCTTCATTCTCGCTATCGCCGCCCTGCATTTCAAATCCTTTGTCCTATCAAAGTCATGCCCTGATGATGCGAATTTGTCCAGCAGTTCATAAAATTTGAGCATGATGCGCAACATCTCATACTGCTTCCCGGCAGGGCAGAAAGTATCGATTTCATGATATGCGTTCTGCTGCAGGAAGTCCTCTCTTATTGTCCTCGCCCCTTCAAGAACTGCCTTATCAGACGGAGGCAGAGCATCAGGTCCCACAAGGCGGATAATCTCCTGCAATTCGTCCTCTCTCTGAAGCAGCGCCATCGCCTTATTTCTCAACTCCAGCCAGTCCTTACCCACATTGCTTTCCCACCATCCCCTGACCCTGTCAAGGTAAAGAGAGTATGAGCGCAACCAGTTTATTGAAGGAAAGTGGCGGCGGTCAGCCAGGTCAGAGTCAAGAGCCCAGAATACTTTCACTATGCGCAGCGTGTTCTGTGTAACAGGCTCCGAGAAGTCCCCGCCGGGAGGCGATACAGCCCCTATTATCGAAACGGAGCCCTCCCTGTCATTAGAGCATATTGCCTTAATCCTGCCTGCTCTTTCATAAAATCCTGCAAGGCGTGATGCAAGATATGCAGGATAGCCCTCCTCTCCTGGCATTTCCTCAAGGCGACCGCTTATTTCTCTCAGTGCTTCTGCCCATCTGCTGGTCGAATCTGCCATGAGGGCAACGTCATATCCCATGTCTCTGTAATATTCTGCGAGAGTTATGCCTGTGTAGACAGACGCCTCTCTTGCCGCAACAGGCATGTTAGAAGTGTTTGCAATAAGTATTGTACGGTTCATCAGAGGCTGCCCTGTTCTCGGGTCTTTCAGTTCGGGAAAATCGCGCAGCACCTCTGTCATCTCATTGCCTCGCTCGCCGCATCCGATATATATAATTATGTCTGCATCGCTCCATCTTGCAAGTTGATGCTGCGAGACAGTCTTTCCCGTTCCAAAGCCTCCCGGAATGGCTGCGGTACCCCCTTTCGCCATCGGAAAGAAAGTATCGAAAACGCGCTGCCCGTTTATGAGGGGCAATGTGGGCGGAAGTTTTTCTCTGAAGGGTCTGCCTATTCTGACGGGCCATCTCTGAAGCATGCTGATTTTCACTTCTTTTTTGCCGACTTTAAGCACTGCTATTGTATCCTCAACCGTGTGCTTCCCTTTGCTTATGCTTTTCACAACTCCCTCCTCTATGTCGAGAGGGACCATAATGCGGTGCTCAACCACAGGCGTTTCCTGAACGGTGCCGAGCACATCTCCTGCCCTGACATGCTCGTTCTCCTTCACGGCAGGCTTGAATTCCCATTTCTTTTTCTTATCAATTGCCTCTGCCTCCACCCCCCTTGCAATAAAATCTCCTGATTTTTCCATTATATCAGGCAGGGGGCGCTGTATGCCGTCGTAGATGGAGGTTATCAAACCGGGGGCAAGTTCCACAGAAAGGGGCATTCCCGTATTGATTACCTTATCGCCTGGCTTTAAGCCCGTGGTATCCTCATAAACCTGAATTGTGGCAGTATCTTCTTTCAACTCAATGATTTCCCCTATAAGCCCCTCCTCCCCCACCCTCACCAGGTCATACATCTTCGCTCCTCTCATCTCCTTTGCCTTCACAACAGGTCCGGCAACATTGTATATTTTTCCTTCTTTCATTATCTCACGCTCTCCTCTACTATTTTAATCTCTTCCTTTTCATACATTTAAACCTCAACTCCTACTGCTCTCTTTACTAACTTCTCAACCGAATCCTCCCTGCCCTCAGCCTTCCCCTTCTTGTCAGGAATTTCGACTATTACGGGCAGTTCTCTCTGCAACTTCACTTTTTCAATTTTTCTGGCTATTTTGTCAGCCACTCTCTCGGTTATGAGAACTATTGCCACTTCACCGTCCTCAACAACTTTGTCAAATTTTTCCCCCACATCTTCGTCAGCAACAATGACCTCTCCTGCGCCTGCAAATCTGAACAGCGCTGCCGTATCCTCATCTCCTATCACAACAACCTTCATTCGACCACCATCAACTTCAATATTTTATCTGAAGGCAAGCCCTCGCCGATTCCCTTCGCAATAGCCTTCAGGTTTCTCGCCTCAAATTCCTTTTCAACAACGAAACGTATGCCGGGTCCGAGTCCCATAGTATCATCAAGGGCTATGTCTGCAACATGCCTTATGAGCTGCCTGTCAAGAGCAAGTTCAAGCGCAGATATGCCCTCCTTTTCGTACATGGGCATTGCATCCCTGAGAGGCTTTATGTACGAGGTGCCCTCGAGCAACGATATTATTTCCGGAATTTCCTTTATCTTTATCATATGCTCCAGTTTCCATGACGGGAGCTCTCTCCCCTCTCCGAATAGCATCTTCTCAGCATTCTCCATACCGTAATATTTCGCCCTCAATATCGCCTTTATGTTCAGCACGTCCACCATGCGCTTGATAAATAAATTTCGAGAGCGAATGCAGGAGCGGGGCACCGCCGCATTTCCCATATTCTCAACTATCTTTCTGTCAATTGCACATTCTATTTCTGAAATCGGAGCGCCTGCTTCTATAAGCGCCCTTACCTCATCCATGCCGGAGGAAGAAAGCGCAGAAAGCATCTCTTCTTTTCCCCCCTCCTTTATCCTTGCCATGAGTTCTTCCGCAAATGAGGAGAAAACTCTGCCGCCTTCGACCTTTTTACCTTCGATTGCGCCTCTGATGGCATTTTTTATCTCGCGGGCATCTATTTTCTGGAGATATGCATCATAAAATCCCCTTACATTTGAAGGCGAGTCTTTTTCCGCCATTCTTATTATTTTCGCAAGAGAGGCGTCTATGCTTCTCTGCATCTCTTCTATACTTTCCCCTTCGATCACAAAATCTCTGCTTACCACATTGCTCTTAAAATCCTCAAGGCTTTTGCTTCCTATGAGGCGGGAGATTTCCTTCTCCTGGAGGTATGCGCTTCCTATTGCATTGAATTTTGCGTTCGGATATGAAAAGCCAGCCATTGATGAAAGAGGAGGGGCAAGTTTGGCTATCGCTAAAACGCCTGCAGATGCAAATGCAATCCATACCACGACATATATGTCCATTTATCCTCTCATTCTTCACTATTCTGGAAAAGTTCGTTTGCAATAAGTATTCTCAACTCCCCCAATTTTCTTTCCATTATGGACTCGAACGTGCTGTCTATCTCTCTGCTTCCGTCTCTGCTCCTTATTATAACGCCCCCTATGCTTTTCACATTTCCCTCTGTTTCGATGCCCATTTTCTCCGCAATTTTTCTATCCTGCTCCCTCGATGGAACAACAATGCAGTCGCCAAGTGCCTTTCTTCCTTCCTCTATGAATTTTTTTACAACAGCCTCATACTTCTTTCCCTTCAGTTTTCCAAGTTCTTCCTTCGCCTTTTCCAGACATTCCTGTATGACTTCCTCTTTTGCCTGTATTTCCATCTCCCTTGCCTTTCTCCTTGCAGATGCGAGCATCTTCTCCTTCAGCCGTTCGGCGTCCTTCCTGCCCCTTGCCTCCGCCTCCGCCGCCTCCTTCTTCGCCTTTTTCTTCGCCTCTCTGATTATCTCCTCTGCCTCCTTCCTTGCCTTCTCTATGATATCGTTTGCCTCCTTCTCGGCATCGCTTTCTATCCGCTGGAGTAGTTTTTCTAGCGCCATGTTTAGAGCAATCCGAGTCCTGCCATTAGCAATATGGCTACGAGCAGACCGAAAATGGCTATTGTCTCGGGCATGACGGTAAATATTATGCCTCTTGCCGCCACGTCCGGGTTTCGTCCTACCGCAGATATCGACGAGGATGCGACCATTCCCTGTCCTATTGCAGATATGCCCGTAAGCCCCACAACGAGACCTATCGCTATGCCGCCGAGCCCGAATGCCGTGTTGCTCAGATCAACGCTTGCAGAGCCACCGAGCAGACCTGCTCCCATCATGAGCAGAACTGCAATGAGCAGCCCGTACACAGACTGTGTCATTGGAAGCACCTGCAAAACCAGCAGTTTACCGAACAACTCTGGCTTTTCTGCTGTCACTGCGACTGCCGAACTTCCTGCAAGAGCAAGACCGAATGCAGAAGATATGCCTGCTATAGCCACTGCCAGCATGCAGCCCATCATTATGTTGGACTGCGTCTTTCCCGCATCGCCTGACTCCATACCGCTTGCTGCTGATGCCGTTCCTGCCAGCATCACAAAGGCCGTTAAGGCCAATCCTATCGCCACTATTTTCTTCATTTTATTTCCTCCGTATATTTTCTCTTTATTTGAAACGGAACGAATTTCCTGCCGCCTCCTTCATAGAAGCGGCCGAAGAATTCGACATACTGAAGGCGGAGTGAGTGTATCGCTGCCCCCAGCGCCTGTATGAGCAGATTCGCGAAATGGGCAACAACAAGTATGACAGGAACCAGAACAACGCCCACGTAGGGAACGATGGTTGGCAGAAGTTCAGCCACAATATTGAAGGCGAGAGCCATGCCGGCAGTCGCAAGCCCGAGAGCAAGCAATCTGGCATATGAAAGCCAGTCGCCTATGTATCCTGTCACATCAAACAAACCCATCGCCCCGTTGTTTACAACAAGGGCTATCAATCCTATGATTGTGAATATAACAGAAACGTAAAACATGAGAGGTGAAAGCGACCATATGTGCAGCAGGGCGCTTCCGATGAGGGCGCCGCCGCCTATCTGCAGCAGAAACCATGGTACCTGCTCCCCGAAAATGGGCTTTATCTCCTTCCTTTTGTAATTCTGGTATATGGCAAGAACAAAGCCAAGATTGAGGTGGGCAAGTCCAAGAAGCAGGGTTATGACGAGAATGGTGAGAGGTTTGTGAAGGGCATCTATGGGCAGATGAATGCTTCCAACCTGCAAACTGTAAAGCGCTTTTGTGGCATCACCGTAAACGAAGCGGGGAATGAAGTCCCCGAAAAATCCGTTGAAAAGTATGCCTGCAATGACAGTTGCCAGCCCGAGCCATATCCCAAGGAATGACCACTCCTTTATCATGTTGCTGTACTTCCCGAGTTTAATGTAGGCGGCAAGAGATGCAATGAGAATTATTGAACCGTAGCCAGCATCCCCGAGCATTATACCGAAAAATAATATGAAAGAGATGCCAAGAAACATGGAAGGATTTATTTCATTGTACTTTGGAAGGGCGAACAACTCAAGAAATGTTCTGAATGAATTTGCCCACTCTGGCATCCTCAGATGGATTGGAGCCTCCTTGCTGCTCCTGTCCGCCTTCCTGGACGAGAAAAATGCCTCGCCATCTGTTGCTTTCTCCACAATGCCCTTCAATTTCTGAGCGTCATCAGAAAGGCACCACCCCTCTATTAGAGAGGTATATGAAGTTCTGCCAAATCTCTCCGGGATTTCCTTCCTTTGCTTTTCTATCTGTATTTCTTCCCTCATGGCAAAAAGGGCTGATTTCCTCTCTCTGTATATCTCCCTCAAATTGTTTACAAGTTTCCTCTTTTTCTTCTCTAGTTCCTTTCTTTCTCTGGTTATTGAATTTATGGCATCTGACGGTGTACCCTTCCCCTCTATCTCCATCTCATCGAAGTTTTTCACCTTTTTCTCTATCTCCTCGTCAAGGGAAGAGTGCGCAATTATGAGAACCACCCACATCTCTTTTTCGTCAGGGAGCGGTTCTGCAAAGATACTTACATCCATTCCTTCAAGAGAGTTTTTAAGTGCTTCCAGGTCTCTGCTGACACCTGCTTTTATGACAACATATTCAGATTTCCCGAGCCATGAAAGGTCAATGCCGAAAGGCTGGAGAAGTTTGAGTTTCTGCAACTCCTCTTCCATGCCCTCAACCCTCTTTTCTATTTCTCCTATCCTTCCCTCAGCCTCTATAACAAAACCCTCTATGTCATCAAGAAGTTTCTCAGCCTGTTCTATCTTCTCATCGAGCGTGACTTTGCCGACTTTCACTTTTTCAGGAATAGACGGCTTCAGAGCAGCCCTTATCCCCCTCTTTCTTTTCTCATATTTTTTCAGAATATCTATGATTCTTGTGAGGCGAAGTTCGTATGAGGCGCATACTCCAACATCTTCATGCATCGCCCCTTCCTCGACCCCTTCAACTTTTGAATGGGAAATTTCCATGAGTCCTGCTTCATGGAGTAATTCGACAAGGCTATCAATGTGGCGCTCATGCGTGAGAATATAAACCCTGCTCATCTCTGACGGAAGTATCATGACTCCAGCACCTTTTCTACAACAATCTCTGCCGTTTTTTCAATGTTCTGCAATGAAGATTCTCTCAGCCGTTCCGCATCCTTCTTTCCTTTCCTCTCTATCTTCTTCGCTTCCCTCTTTGCCTCCTCCGTCACCCTTTTAGATTCCTCCTCAACTTTTTCTCTGGCTTTTGAGAGTATTTTTTCTGCCTCTTTTTTCCCTTTCTCTACGGCTTTTTTGACAATCCACTCCGCCTCTCCCTTTGCCTTCTCGACTTTCTCCACTGCTTTCCTTTCTGCTTCCTTCACCTTCCCTATCTCTTTGGATATCATATATATGTGCCTGAATTGGGTTTTATATTATAATCCTTTCTGTAGGGTTAGTCCATGAGTTTGAGTTCCATCTCCCTGGCGTATTCATATGCCTTTCTGTACTCATCCCTGTCAACCACTCTGTTTATTTCGGCGTGCTCATAAGCCCTGTATTCGGGGCGGTACTGCTCCATGATGTTAACCCACGCCCGCGGGGCACTTTTTGATATCCACTCAAGCACAGGAAAGGAGCAGCATTCGACGTGATTGGGCATAACGAGATGGCGGATTATCATGTCTGCCTGTTTGTAAGCAATTGAATGATTTCTTTCCACAACTTCCATATAATTTTTTACTCCGGAAAGGCGATACGCACAGATGTCATTTCCGTACTTGAAATCGGTGAGGTAAAGATCAATTATGCCGTCAAGCAGCTTCATTGTTTCGACGCTGCAGTACATGTTGGAATTCCATATCTGTGGAATATTTGCATTGCAGTGTTTCAAAACCTGCAGTATGTATGGCAAATTGGGTGTTGGCTCACCTCCAACCCAGTTCACGTTTCTACCACCTCCCGTTTCAATTATTGAAGCGAGTTTTTCGGGCTCGATGTAAATGCCCTTTTGCCGTTGGGATATATCCCAGTTCTGGCAGAAAACGCATCTGAAGTTGCATCCCGAGAAAAATATGGTATGGGAAGGAACGAGCATTGATTCCTCCCCGTAGTGAAGGAATTGAGCTGCAACTGATGCTTTTCCCACGCCGCATATTCCTTTTTCCTTACTTCTATCAACCCTGCATCTGTGTTCGCAGAAATGGCATTCGCGGAATATTCTTTCTGCAATTTCTATTTTTAAATCCAGCAATGAAATTTCAACATTTTCTTCTTCCTCTCTTTTCAAAGCCGCATCGTGCTCTTTCCATAACTGCTCGTCACTCTCATGCCCTTCAAAATATGCAGGGATTTTTTTGCATGCCAGATAATTGCATTTCTTCT
>VBQP01000028.1 GCA_008297795.1 Thermoplasmata archaeon
CCATTGTTCCGTGAGTCCAGCATGTCCCGCCCTGCTGGCTTCTGACTGAGGTAACGTAATTTACACCGTCAACATCTCTCAGGTCAAAAGAGGATGGGGGATCGAGAAGTATGTCAGAAAAAATTGCCTGACTGCTGGAATAAAGTGGCATGAAAAACATTGCAACAACAACTGCAACAACAACAAATTTCATTACTTTTCCGTGAAATAAATTCATAATAATACATATGAAATATCTATAAAAATGTTGGTTTTATCTGGTTTTATTCCTCCTTCCAGCTGGTAACCGCCACGCCGATTGCAAAAACAACGGCTGCAAACAAAAATATCACAATTGTGTTTGCAAGCGCTCCTGCTGCATCGCCAAAAATCATCGCATCCCTCAACCCCTGTCCCACGTAATACAGGGGCATGAATTTTGCTATCACCTGAAGGAAAGACGGCATCATCTCCAGCGGGAAAAATATGCCTGCAAGGAACATCATCGGAAATGTTATGACATTGGCGGCTGCAGGAGCGGTCTCCTCGTCTTTGACAAAACGGGTAACTATCATTCCCATGCCCGCAAATGCAAAACTTCCTGAAATTATGAGGATGAACATATATGCATTGAAATGAACATTGAGGTTCCATACCGCCATGCCAACTATTATGATGACAAATGTGGATACAAAGGACATGAAAAGCATGAAAAGCATTTTTGCCATAATCCACTCCGCTCTGGTAAAAGGAGTTGTCAGCAGCTTTCTCAGTATACCGTTTTTCCTGAATTTCGTGTTGCTCTCTATTACGCCAAAAATACTGTTGGTCATAACCGTCAATGCAATCACTCCCGGAACAAAAAAATCTATATAATCAAATTTTTCCTGCACTATGTTTGTTGTATTGAATCGCATGAAATTTTCTCCCCCTGCAATAATGAGATTTGACTTCCCAAAGAACTGCGATATTACTGAAATGATTATGCTGTTTCTCTGCATCTCGCTCTGGTCAAGCATAAGAGTAACATTTGGAGCGAGCGTGGCGTTTTCATTTGCTATCGCCAGCCCCAGCATCATGCCGTAATTTTCAGGTATCACCATGACGGATTTCAATTTCTTTGATTCCACATAGTCCTGCAACTCCTTTCTGCTCGAAACCTCGCTGTCCTTTATTATCCTGATCTTCACCACTCCCGTGCCATTCAATTGAGCATAAACTGCATCATAAAAGTTTGTGAAATTGCCTGCGATGCTGTCATTCATCATGCCTGCAATAATCATGCCATTTTCATAATCAAAATTTTTCACATACAACTCATAACTCCCCCCGCCGCCGCTGGAATAAATCGCCCCGAAAAGCAGTATGAGAATCACAGGAAACGCAATTGAGAAAAACAGTGTGCCCCTATTCCTTAGATAGTTCTTCAAACTTGCCACGAAATCTGTTGCAATTATTTTAGGATTCATGTTTCCTCCGCAAGTTTTTCTCCTGTCAGATTCAGAAATACATCCTCCAGGTCGGAATGACGGATATCCACCTCCCTGTAAGATATGCCCTTCTCCCTCAGATAAAACAGGATATCGAGAACCGCATCCCTCTTAACAATTTTTATCTCCACGTCCCCGTCCACCACCTCTGCATCATAACCATTCTCTTTCAGCGCTTCTGCTGCCTCCTCCGCCCTCCCCCCCTTCAGCAGAAGCGTGCTTCTTTTTCCATACTTCTGTATGAGTTCGTCGAGAGTGCCTTCTGCCACAATCCTTCCCCTGTGCATTATGGCAATGCTGTCTGCAAGATATTCAGCCTCTTCCATGTAATGGGTTGTGAGAAAAACTGTCTTTCCCTGCTTTTTCAGTCCTGCTATGGCATTCCAGACATCTCTTCTCGCCCTCGGATCAAGACCTGTTGTGGGCTCATCCAAAAATACAATATCGGGGTCATTAACAAGGGCTATTGCAACACCGACACGCTGCTTCAGACCGCCTGAGAGATTCATGTAAAGCTCATTTTCTTTATCTTTCAGGTCTATGATATCCATTATTTCATCAATATCAATGTGTTTTTTATAGAGATTGGAGAAATATTTCAGTGTCTCCCTCACTGTCAACCGCTCGAAAGATATGAACTCCTGAGGAAGCACGCCTATCCTCTCCTTTATTTCTTTTGTGCTTTTCTTCACATCCTGCCCGAGCACTTTTATTCTTCCCCTGGTGGGGCTCCTTATTGTCTCTATCATTTCAACGGTTGTTGTTTTCCCTGCCCCGTTCGGACCCAGAAAAGCGAAAACCTCCCCTTTCTTCACTTTAAAAGATATGTTATCCACCGCCTTCAAATCGCCGTAGACCTTTGTTAAGTTCTCAACCTCTATGGCGCACTCCATCAGAAGTTAAAAAACTGGCATATTTAAAAATACCGACAATTCTTTTTATGCCTCACCATTTCAAACCATGGAAAAATGGAGGTTGCTTGTTCACGGGGCAAGAGATGCCTTCACAAACATGGCAATAGACGAGTCGTTGCTCATCTCTGGGAAGCCCACCATACGCTTCTACAAATGGAAGCCTTCCGCTATCTCCATAGGCTACTTCCAGGGAATTGAAGAGGAAGTAAACCTTAAAGAATGCGAAAAGCATGGTATCGATGTTGTAAGGCGCATAAGCGGAGGAGGGGCAGTATTTCACGATGAAAAGGGGGAAATCACATACTCGCTCATCGCCCCTGAAGAAATGCTTCCGGAAAATATTCTCGCCTCATGCGACAAAATATGCTCGTCGATTGCCCACGGGCTCGGTTATATGGGCGTGGATGCAGAATTCTCCCCGCTTAACGACATTGTTGTCAACGGAAGAAAAATTTCAGGGAGCGCACAGACGCGCAGGCAGGGCAATGTCCTGCAGCACGGCACAATACTCATTGATTTGAATGCTGAACTTATGTTCTCGCTGCTCAACGTGTCTGCCAAAAAAATAGAGGATAAAGGCATAAAGAAAGCGAGCAAGCGCGTCACATGCCTGCAGGCGGAGGTTGGCAAGGTAAATGAAAATGAGTTGATAAAAGCGCTTGTCAGAGGATTTGAAGAAGGTTTTGGCATACAACTCGCTGAGGGGAAAATGGATGATGAAGAGATGAGCAGAGTGAAAAAATTGAGGGAGAAATATGAAAGCAGGGAATGGAATTTTAAAAGGTGAGTTGAAGGTGAAAGGCGGCAAACTTGTAAAATGCAGCCTTTCAGTTAAAGATGGGGCAATAGAGCAAATAAAATTCACAGGAGATTTTTTCATGTATCCGGAAGAAAAAATAGAAGAACTGGAGAAAATGCTGGAAGGCGTTCGGGTTGAGGAAATAACAGAGATATTTGATGAATTTTTCCCAAAAGTTAGGATTTTTGGCGCTTCAAAACAGGATTTTTTTGATGTCATAAGCATAGCGATTAAAAATTTAAAAGGCGATAACTGATTCCCTATCATGAAAATCATTGCTGGCTCCTCTTCCCCGATGCTTGCGAAAAATCTGTCTGAAAAACTTGGCATTCCAGTTGCAGATGTCACGATAAAGCGTTTTCCAGACGGAGAGTGCTATGTTCGCATAAATGAAAAACTGGATGAGGCAATAATTGTGCAGAATACATATCCTGATAAAAATATCATAGAGCTCTTTCTCCTGCAGGATGCAGCAACAAATGCAGGAGCAGGGAAAATAACCGTTGTTATTCCGTATTACGGGTACGGAAGGCAGGACAGGGTGTTTGAAGAGGGGGAGGCAGTGAGTTCTGAAAAAATGGCTCGTCTTATAGAGCAGGATGCAGAGAAAGTCATTCTAGTAAACCCCCATAAAGCATATATCACAAATTTCTTCAGCATAGATGCCAAGATATGCGATGGCGTGCCCTCTCTGGCAGATTACTTCACAGGGAAGGTGGATGCTGTCATTGCCCCCGACAAAGGCGCTCTTGAAATGGCAAAAAAGGCATCAGGCATAATAAAATGCGATTACAATTACTTCGAAAAAACAAGGATAAGCGGCAGCGAGGTAAAAATGGAAATAAAGGATATGGAAGTGAGAGGGAAAAAGTTGCTTGTCCTGGACGATATCATCTCAACAGGAGGGACAATGGCGAAGGCTGTGGAGATGCTTAAGAAGCAGGGGGCAGAAGAAGTGCATGCCGCATGCGTGCATGGGCTGTTCATAAACAATGCAGATGAGCGCATCATGAACGCAGGATGCAGCCATATTGTTTCAACAGATACAATAGAAAGTTCCTACAGCAAAACAAGCGTGGCAGAAGAAGTGGCAAAATTGCTGGTATGATTTTGCTGTCTGCTCACAAATCTTTTTTGTTGAATATATACCATGTCAGTGCAAATGTACCTGCCACCCATGAAAGTATTACAGCAATTATAAATTGGGCATTCACAAATGATGGAATGCATCTTACAAGACCATTTAAAGAAGATATACTAACAGAGATAAGAGTGAGATATTCTTCTACTGGATTTATCAACTTTGCCGCACAATACCAACTACTACCTGTCGACATAATTCCCGAAATGAGGGGGTCTCTCCATATCATTTCAAAGAAAAACCACAAAAACACGGCGCCGCCCATCGCAGCCGAGCGCTTCTTGAAAATGGCTGAGAAAAGCATTGAGATTGAAATGAAAACAATTCCGAGAAGTACAGACGCAAGCACGAAAACGGCATAATTGCCCCACTGAACGCCTTTCACATTTAATGCTATTATGATGCCTGCCACTCCAAAGCCTATGAAAGTTGCAGCAGCCATCACAGCCCCAAGTCCAAAAAGCTTCCCTGCCAATATCTCAATGCGCTCGACGGGATATGACAGCATGAGTTCGAGGGAGCCCTTCTCCCTCTCCCCGACTAGTGCTGCATAACCGAGCATAAGCCCTATTATGGGAACAAGAGGCATAACAAATATGAGCATCACAAGTATGGTAGCGTCAATATTTCTCCATCCAACTCCTTCTGTATCTATTGAGTTAAATGTGCCTGTCGAGCCAAAATAGGATGTAACAAGTGTCAGTATCAGAAATATGGCTGATACAGCCATCACCCATTTGTTGCGCCAGTTGTCCATGAATTCTTTCTTTGAAATGGCATATATTGTTCTGCCGTCCATTTTATTCGTCCTCCGTGAACCTCAGAAAAACTTCTTCTAGAGATGGCTCGACAGTCCTGAAATCAAGTATTTTCCCTCCCCCATCCTCGATGGCTCTTATAATATTTGTTTTTGCACGCGGGTTGCATCTCACCTTTATAACATTGCCTGACATATCTGCATCTTTCACCCCCTTAATCTGCTTAACCCTGTTCAGTATGTGCTGAGAGGGGCGCTGTAGTTCAATCACAAGAGATGGTTGAATGTCGAGTTTTTTGCCAAGGTTGTCAAGGGTGTCGAGAGCAATAAGTTTACCATGGTTAAGGATTGCGACTCTATTGCTTACCTCCTGAACCTCACTGAGTATGTGAGAAGATAAAAATATGGTAGCGCCGTTTTCATTCAATTCCTTTATTTTCTGGCGTATCTGCCATGAACCTCTGGGGTCAAGTCCTCCAGTGGGTTCATCCAGTATGAGCAGGGAAGGATTGCCTATCATCGCCTGCGCAAGCCCCAGACGCTGCATCATTCCTTTTGAATAATTCCCGACCTTTTTGTTGACTTCATCGCCAAGCCCTACCTCCCTTAGCAATTCCATGCATTCACTCTTATCTGCTCCGCGCAATTCTGCATAGAATTCCATTGTTTGTATTGCAGTCAAATTATCGTAAAATGCCACCCTTTCAGGCAGATATCCTATATTTTTCCTCGCCCTCTTCCCCTCCTTTGTAACACCAAACCCATTTATCTTTATTTCTCCTGAGGAGGGGAATATAAGCCCCAGCATTGATTTTATTGTCGTTGTCTTGCCTGCCCCGTTGGGACCGAGCAAAGCAAAAATTTCACCCTTTTCTATCTCAAGACTCAGGTTATCGACAGCCCTAACACCTTCGTAATCCTTCGTAAGGTTCCTTATTTCAACAATCCCCATACTCGAGGAACTATCCTGCCACTTAAATAGTTGCTGTTTTTTTTTTCATAAAACAAATAATTATTTAAAGAATGAGGGAATGCAGAACGATGCCACTACTCTCAATTGTTGTGCCGACTTACAATGAGGCTGAAAACATCCCTATTTTGCTCGAGGAAGTAAAAAAAGCCCTCCGTAAAATAAATTTTGAGATGGTGATTGTTGACGATGACAGCCCTGATGGCACTGCAGAACTTGCTGAAAAAATGAGAAAGGATTATCCTTTCCTTAAAATCATAAGAAGGAAGGATCAGAGAGACCTCGCAACTGCCGTAATAGAGGGATTCAGAAACAGCGAGGGGGAAGTCCTTGCAGTCATGGATGCAGACCTGCAGCATCCACCTGAGAAAATAGTTGAAATGCTTGAAAAAATAAACGAAGGGGCTGACATAGTTGTGGGAAGCAGGTACATACCGGGCGGGGAAATAGAGCACTGGTCATTCAAAAGAAAATTTTACTCCAAAGGGGCAAGAGCAATTGCCCATCTCCTTCTCCCCAAAAGCAGGGAAGTGAAAGACCCGCTGTCTGGCTTTTTCATGCTCAGGCGTGAAGTGATTGAAGGAGTGGAATTGAATCCAATAGGATACAAAATATTGCTCGAAATTTTGATAAAGGGTAGATACGAAAAAGCCGAGGAAGTTCCAATAACCTTCAGAGATAGGGAGAGGGGTGAAAGTTCTCTTGTCTTCAACGAATATGGCAAATATACCAAGCACCTTCTCCGCCTTTCCTGGGAGGAGGGGGAGATACTCCGCTTTCTGAAATTCGGGCTTGTGGGGATAAGTGGCGTGTTTGTTAACGAGGGACTTCTGTGGCTTTTCTGGGGAAAAATGGGGATATACCTCGCACTTGCAAGCATGGTAAGCGTGGAAATCTCAATAATATGGAATTTTATATGGAATGAAATATGGACATTCCGTGATAGGGGGAAGGAGGGAATAAAAGAATTTTTCAAAAGGATGGGGAAATTCAATCTTGTGAGTGCTGTAGGACTGCTTTTAAATGTCGGGATTCTGATGCTGCTCCATGTTGGATTTGGGGTTTACCCGCTGACTGCAAATATAGCAGGCATTGCTGTGGCATTCATATGGAATTTTGCAGCCAACAACCTATGGACCTGGTTTAAGTAATTCCTTTTTCACATATATGACATACCTGTCTTCAGAAAATCCGGGCATTATGCCGTCAAATAAAATCTGCCCCTTCCCCTCCACAATTTTGTACATGACATAATTTCCGCTTTCGTTCAGATATTCTCTGACCTCGTCCATATCGGCAAGATGCCAGTAAAATACCACAGCGCCAACATTCCCTTTCTCGATCCAGTATATCACATCAGAAGGTTCAGTTTGCGGGCAATGATAGTATGCGAGATTGGTGAGATTGGGCGGCGGTTCCCTGCCAGTTAGAACATTTACCAGAGGATTGCCAGATATCACCATATAATCACCTGGAACGATGGCTTCCACTTCATCCGCAACCTCGTATGCCAGATCGTGAGGAGCAGTCAGAATTAAAGATGCTGAAAGAGCTGCATTGATGACAATAAAAGAGGTTAGCAATGTCCTCCCCTTCAAACTATTTTCAGGCAATTCAGATAGAGCAATTGAAGAGAGTATCGCAGCAGGAAATACGATGTAAACAAAATGGTGATGCAATGTCCTCCCCTGAATCATTATAAATATGAGCAGAGAGGTGAGCCATATTATGAGAAATGCAATTTTTCTATTTTTTATATCCCATTTTTTGACAGATATGAGATAAATGAATCCCGGCCCTATGAATAGAAGAAAAGAGAGTTTGGAAGAGATGTCAAAGCCCCTGTTTGCCTGCCGCAGCAAAATGCCTTCAATCAGTTCCTGAGGGGTGAACATGAAAAGGAGTAAAAGGAAAGGGATTGCAAAAAAAATCGCATATGAAATGATATGCACATACCTCCTCTCTTTCACTGACAGATAGAAAAAGAGTAAAGTCACAATAATCGCAAACGGGGCTGCAATCATCTTTGACAAGCAGGATATCGACAGAAAAAAAGAGGCAAGGGCTATGTTAGCAACCTTCCTGTCATCAATGTAAAGAATGAAAAAAAGTGCCGAAATGCTCAAAAGCGAAGCCGAAAACAAATCAAGGGAAGCAAGCCTTGATTCTCTCAGAAGAGTGAAATCAAGAGCAAGAATCAGAACGGTGAGCACGCCAGTATTTCTGTTTTTTATACGGGCAGAAATCAGAAAAGATGAAAATGCGGCTATCAGGAAAAGGGAGAAGGAGAGATATCTTGCTGCCATAACATCACCTCCCAGGGCAGCAAATGAAAGGATGGCGAGGGGCGCCTGGTCGCCGCCCAGGTCGCTGTAAAGATTGTAACCGCTGCTCACCATCTTTGCCTGTATGAGGTGTATGCCCTCATCCACCCCATTTGTTGAGAAAGGATTTTGGATATTGTAGATTCTCAAAAAAATGAATGAAATGGCTATAACAAAAAGAATTGCAATCTTTTTGTCATTGCCTGTCATCGCCTATTCCCTCTTTATCTTCCTNNNGCCCTTACAGGATGCACAGCGCCGCATGCCTCGCATTTAAGCAACAGTGTCCTGTTTTTCTTTATCAGTTTCGTGTCCGGCCTGCCGCACTCCCTGCACAACACAAAGCGGTTGACATACTCCTCTATCCTGTCCTGCACTTTTCTCTCAGGTATCTTACCCTGGAATATCGCCCGCTCGCCGTCTGCCTCTCCTGCTGTTCCAAGTTCTTTGAGCAGATAGGAGAGAATGTGCTGGGGCTCCCTGTTTACAATGCTGGATATGTCGAGGAAATTTTTCAATATGGTGGTGTTGCCCTCATAAAAGATAATTCCCCTGGGCATCTGGAACCTTTCCTTCGTCGTGACCTTCTCGGGAAGCGATTCTATTGAACGTTCAAGCAATTTCTCATAATCGTATTTATCCATGAGATTTGAATGCCCCTCTGTTTAAAAATTTATTCCAGGGTTGCATGCCTCTTTCTCATTTTAACCTCATCCTCGCCCTTCCTTGCCATAAGTTCTGCGACAAGCCCGTCAAGGAATACCCATGAGGATGCCTCGAATAATGTGCCGAGAGGCGCAAGTTCTGGATTTTTCTCTCCTGGCGAGAGGGATATTATTACATCTGCAAACCTTGCTATGTGCGAATCAGGATTTGCAGTTATCGATATGATTTTTGCACCAAGTCTTCTTGCAATTTCCGCTGTCATTGTAACAGGTATTGTCTCGCCTGAGCCAGATATGAGAACAACCAGGTCATCTTTTTGAACAGGGGCTGTTATTGTTTCGCCTATGACAAATGTCTGGAATCCAAGGTGGACAAGACGTATGGCAAATGCCTTGCCAACAAGCCCACTCCTCCCTGTGCCATAAACAAATATTCTGTTTGCCCTCATAAAAAGTTTTATGGCGCCTTCCACATCTTTTTCATCCACTTTTTTTAGAGTCTCGCCTATCCTGCTGTTTATGTATGCCACAGATTCTTTGAAACGCTCTTCATTGCTCATTTTAACATTTCCATTGCCCTATCCAGCAGTATCTGAGAATAAACTGCATCATGCTCAAGTATGGGAGACTCCGATATGATGGTTACGTTGTAATTATTTTCGACAATGCACTCCATTAGTTTTATCACAGGCATGTCTCCTTTTCTTATCGGCACATGGTACATCTCTCCTCCTTTATCGTATTTCACCCCGGTGAGATGGATTAGATAATGCTCCATTTCTAGCTCTCCCACCTTGTCAAAGATTTTCTGGAAATCCTCCTTTTCTTTCAAACATCCGTTGCCTCTTGCGTGTATGTGGGCAACGTCAAGAGCAGGGACAATGCCATGAACTCGTTTGCACAGTTCTATAACCTCGTCAATGCTTCCGAAAACTTCTTTCTTACCCATTGTTTCCACACCGATTGGAACTTCGATGCCCTCTTTTTTGAATTCGTCCCTCAGCATGCGGAGATTTTTTGCCATTCTTTCCATGGCCTTCTTTTTTGAAAGGCTGCCGTAGAATCCTGTATGGATGGTAACAACTTTTGCACCCATTATGTCTGCGAGATGAACAGATTTCCTTATTTTCTCCATGCTCATCTCGACATTTCTTTTGTCTCCTGTAAGATTTATGTAATAAGGAGAGTGAACGAAAAGCTCTATGTCGCACTTCCCTGCCACTTCCTTAAGTTCCTCTGCCTCCTCTTCAGGTATGAATCCCCTCGCAAACTGTATCTCCATCGCAGATAGCCCGAGATTTTTTGTATATATAATGCCGTCCCTGTTGGTGCGATCCTTACAGGACAGGGGGATACCAGCCACTCCTACCTTTATCACGATGTTTGTATTGGTATGGCATTAATATAAATTTCTAATGTCTGCACCACTTGCCAATCAACAATTGCGCAGCCTACGGGATGATTTCGGTCGTGTTATTGAAGGGCGGGTAATCTATCTCGCCCTCAATTTGGGGAAGTTTTTCCATCACAACGCCCTTCACCCCTTCAAGTTGATGAATGAGATGCTT
>VBQP01000029.1 GCA_008297795.1 Thermoplasmata archaeon
ATTATATGGTAAAAATGGAAAATACAATTCGCATCCCGCCCGAATACATAGGGGAAGATTTAGAGAAAGTGAGTACCAAAATAGTTCAGGAAACATTTGAGGGAACTATGGACAAGGAAAACGGGCTTATACTTATCGCCAAAAATGTAGAACGCTCTGGAGAAGGAAAGATAATTCACGGCGATGGGGCAATATACCAGGATGTGAAATTTGATGCTCTAACGTTCAAACCAGAGTTGCAGGAAGTGGTTGACGGTATCATATGCGATGTTGTGGAGTTCGGGGCATTCTGTCACATAGGTCCTTTGGATGCGCTCATTCATAAAAGCCAGATAATGGACGACCATATTGTGATAGACGTGGAAAACAAAAGGATGGAGGGCAAGCAGACTAAGAAAAACCTGAAGGTCGGAGACAAAATAAGGGCGAGAATAGTTACAATTTCGCTGAACGAAATGAACCCGAGGGAGAGCAAGATAGGGCTTACAATGAGGCAGCCTGGCTTGGGCAAGGAGGAATGGAAGGAAAAGAAGAGGGAGGAAAAATGAGGGCTTGCAGAAAGTGCCATATATTGACAGAGGAGACAGTTTGCCCGATATGTGGCTCCCAGACATCTGAACACTGGCAGGGCTATGTTGTAATAATAGACCCCCAGAGGTCGAGAATTGCACAGAAAATGGGAATAAAAATGGCAGGCAAATATGCTTTGAAGGTCAGATGATGTATAAACTTCCGGAGAAGTATAGGGATGAACTGCGAGAGCCAATAGGTGAGTTGATATCAGAGGAAGATATAGATAAAAAAAGAATGAGCGGGAAAGTTGTTTCTGTGGGCGATATGGTGACAGCCACTCTTATAAAACACGGGATAGAGCCCGACATCTCTATAATCGACCACAGAATAGAAAGGAAGGAATATGGAAACGAGATTGGAATAAAAGCAGGTGAGGCGGAGGTGAAAAAAATTACCAATCCCCCCGGGGTCATAACAGATGAATTATGGAATGCAGTTGAAGAATCATATGCCAGTGAGAAAAATATAAGGATAGAGATTGAGGGCGAGGAAGACCTTGCGGCGCTGCCCGCCATATGCCTTGCTCCTTCTGGTACGACCGTGCTCTACGGGTTGCCCTCGCGCGGTATAGTACTCGTAAAAGTCGGTAATGATGAAAAAAATAAGGTTTTGAGTTTTTTGAAGAAAATGGAGGAATAACATGGAAATAGAAATCGTATCGAGAAAAGAGAACAAATTGCTCGAGAGAGAAGAAGTGTACTTTAAGATAAAATATGAAGGAAAAACTCCCTCGAGAAAGAAAGTCAGGGATAATCTGAAAAATATGGTCGGCGGAAAAGTCGTGATCATAGAATACATAAAGCCGGCATATGGTGCGTCTGAAGCAGATGGGTATGCAAGAGTATACCAGTCTGAAAAGAAGGCAAGGGAAGTGGAAGCAGAGCATATCATAGAAAGGAATCTCAAGAAGACTGGCGGCGGTGGCGAGGGCGAGGCGGAGGAGAAGCCAGCAGGCGAGGAGAAAGGAGGAGCAGAAGGTGAGGCAAAAGATGAAAGCAAGGACGATAGCGCCGGGAAAGAAGCAAATGAGGGGAAGGCAGAAGGTGAGTAAATGGAAAAAAGAGAATTGTACGAGGTTAAAGACAATCAACTTGTAAGAAAGAGGAAGACATGCCCAAAATGCGGCGAGGGCGTATTCATGGCAGAACATTCTGACAGATACAGTTGCGGGAAGTGCGGGTACACAGAATTCAAGAAGTAATATGAAAGGGTTGATGGAGAAACTTGGCATAGAAAATGTTGATGAATTATTTGAGGACATCCCGGAAGAGATAAAAATTGACGGACTGGATATTCCTCCGGGAAAGGAGGAAATTGAAGTTGATAGAGAGATAAGAGGCATACTCAAAAAAAATAAATCTTTTGATGACATGCCTTCCTTCCTGGGGGGCGGAATAAAGCACCATTATGTGCCGCCTGCTGTCAGGCACATTATATCAAGAAGCGAGTTTTATACGGCATATACCCCTTACCAGCCTGAATTTTCTCAGGGCATACTCCAGTCAATGTTTGAGTATCAGTCCGTTGTGTGCGAACTTACGGGCATGGACGTTGCGAACATATCCATGTATGATGCTGCAACAGCGCTCGGCGAGGCGGCGCGCATGTCAAAAAGGGTGAGCAGGAAAAACGTATTCATCATACCAAAAAACGTTTCATGGGAGAAAAAAGATGTGCTCTTAAATTATGCAAAAAATGCGGAAATAAAGGTGGAGGAGATTTCTTATGATGAAAACGGAATGGCTGACATTTACGAAGTTGAAAAATACGGGGGGGAGGTGGCGGGCATTTATCTTGAAAATCCTAACTTTTTTGGCATAATGGAGGACAGGATAGACGAAATAAAAGAAATGAAGGAGAAAACAGGAGCGATGCTCGTGATGGGGGTTGACCCTCTTCTTCTTTCGGTTGCAAAACCGCCGTCAGAATATGGGGCAGATATTGTCATAGGCGATGGATGGATGGGAAATCCCATGAATTTCGGTGGCTCCCGTCTCGGCATTTTTTCCTGCAGGAAGGAACATATCCGTCAAATGCCGGGCAGGATAATAGGTGCCACCGTCGATAAAAACGGAAAGAGGGCATTCTGCATGACTCTTCAGACAAGGGAGCAGCATATAAGAAGGGGGAAGGCAACAAGCAATATATGCTCGAACGAAGCACTGTGCGCAATTGCATTTGTGTCTTATGTTGCAATAATGGGGCGCGACGGATTGAGAAAAGTTGCGATTAGAAATATGGAGAATGCGCAGTATGCTGCAGCAAAACTTTCCTCAATAGGGTTTGAGATGCCATTCAGCAGCAATTTCTTCAATGAATTTGTTGCCATCCCGCCGGTTGATGCGGAATCGCTGAACAAGAAACTTCTGGAGAGGGGCATTCACGGCGCCCTCCTGCTGGGGCATCGCTTCCCCGAACTGGGAAATGGGCTGCTTTACGGCATCACTGAGATGCATACAAAGGAAATGATAGACAGGATGGCCGAGATTACAAAGGAGGCGATGGACGATGTATAGAATGGCGAACTACGATGAGCCGCTGCTTAATGAAATGGAAGAGAGGAAGGAGAGGCACGTTGAAGTAAAGTTGCCCGATAAAATAAGGAGGACCGAACTCAATCTGCCCTCGTTGAGTGAAAGGGATGTTGTCAAGCATTTTACCCATCTCAGCCAGATGAATTACGGTGTGGATACAGGCATATATCCGCTGGGTTCGTGCACAATGAAGTACAATCCAAAATTGCTTGAGGAACTGGCAGGAAGCGAAAAAGTGGAGAATATCCACCCGTATCAGGACGAATCAACTGTTCAGGGCTCTCTGGAAATAATGCACAAACTCGAGGAAACGCTCTGCAGAATAACAGGCATGGACGCTTTCTCACTGCAGCCTGTTGCAGGCGCTCACGGAGAGTTCACAGGAATGCTTATTGCAAGGGCATACCATGAAAGCAATGGCGAGGAAAGGAAGGAGGTAATTGTTCCCGACTCTGCCCACGGGACAAACCCTGCATCTGCAAGAATGGCTGGCTTCGAAGTTGTGGAAATCCCGTCAAGGGATGGAAGGGTTGATATGGATGCCCTGCGTTCTGTACTGTCAGAAAACACCGCTGCGTTCATGCTCACAAACCCCAACACTCTCGGCATATTTGAAAAGGACATTCTTGAAATATCGAGAGAGGTAAGGAAAGTTGGCGCCCTTCTCTACTACGACGGAGCAAATCTGAACGCAATAATGGGAAAGGCTCGCCCCGGCGACATGGGATTTGATATTGTCCATCTCAATCTCCACAAAACATTTGCGACGCCGCATGGCGGGGGAGGACCCGGGGCAGGCCCTGTCGGCGTGAAAGCAGAACTGGAGAGATTTTTGCCTGTTCCGCGTGTTGTGAGAAAGGGGAATAACTACCACCTCGATTATGGCAGCAGACATTCGATAGGAAAAGTCTCAAATTTTTACGGGAATTTTCCGGTGCTTCTGAAGGCTTATGCGTACATTCTCCTCAAGGGCTCTGACGGACTTAAAGAGGTTACGGAAAGGGCAGTCCTTAATTCAAACTATCTCATGTCCAGAATAGTCGGAAAACACTATTCTCTTCCATTCGGAGGCAGCAGGATGCACGAGTTCGTGGTATCTGCAAAAAATCTGAAGGAGAAAGGAATAAGGGCACTGGATGTCGCAAAACGCCTTCTCGATTACGGGCTGCATCCCCCCACAATATACTTCCCCCTGATTGTTGAGGAAGCAATGATGATAGAGCCGACAGAGAGCGAGAGCATGGAAACCCTGGATAAATATGCAGAGGTCATGAATAAAATAGCGGAGGAGGACACCGAGCTGGTGAAAAATGCCCCTTCAAATGCTCCCATAGGCAGGGTCGACGAGGCGCTTGCAGCCCGCAGTCCTGTACTGAAATGGAGCGATTTTTCCGGACAGGTTCCCGGATAGGTTTTTACATGTGTTGTATTGAATTTATTACCGACATTACAACAATTAACGCTACTGTAATATCGGAATAAGTATTATTAATTCGGAGAATACAACTCCATATGTTTCTCTTTCAATGTGCAGACCCGCGTCATCATTAGAACCCTCAACACTGATATCCAGCACAAAAAATTGGAGGGCATAAGAGCGGGACGCTATCTTAAAACTTCTTCACTCATATCTTCTTTTCTCTATCTTTATTTTCACATGTTTTATGTAAGCAGGTATGCTCTCTATGTCTCTTGCCATCATATTCTTTGAGAAAAGAGCACGGAACTCCATTATGCATTTTGTCCTGCCACCAAGATTCTGTTCAATGGTGTTAGAAAGTTTTCCTCCTTTCCTATCCCAGTCTGTCAATACTATGACCTCGCTGTATTTTGATGCAACCATGTCGCAGAAATCCACCAGTTTTTTTCCGGAATGAACCGTCAGAATCTCCCCTTCCATTCCGAGCCGCCGCAGAGCGTCCACATCCTTCTCTCCCTCAACTATTATGGGAACTGATTCGTTCATAACTTTAAGGCGGCGGATAATTTCCTCTATGATATCAAGACTTTCTTCGTAATCCATTTCACTCGGGGGGCGGAGGTATGAAGCCTTCTCTCATCAAGTATTTTGTCTGCTCTCTTGCCTTCCTTATCATGCTCTCTGCGTTCTCGTAAATTTCCTGCCTGCTCAATTTTTTCCTTGCAATTCCCTGCTCTATGGCTTTCATTGCAACTGCTGTTGCTTCATAGGGAAATACTTCCCAGTCATCCATTGTTGGCACTATGTAATCCTCCCTCAGACCTTTTCTCTCTGCAACCTCTGCTATCGCATATGCAGCGGCAATATGCATCTCATCTGTTATCGTCTTTGCCATAACATCAAGAGTGCCGCGGAATATGCCCGGGAAACCGAGGCTGTTATTCACCTGGTTCGGGAAGTCACTCCTTCCTGTTCCGAATATGCGTACTCCTGCCTCCTTCGCCTCCCAGGGCCATATCTCTGGGACCGGATTTGCAGCAGCAATCATTACTGCATCGTCATTCATCCCGGCAGCCCATTCTTTCTTTATGGTTCCGGGTCCGGGTGTTGACGCAGCCACGCACACATCCGTGCCTTTGATGGCTTCTGCTATGCCTCCTGTTCTTCCCTCTCCGTTTGTGGTCATGGCAATGTCATATTTGTAGGGATTTTTTTCTTTCAGTATTTCGATATCCTCCCTTTCAGGATGGAGTATGCCTTTTGAGTCAACAGCAATTATGTTTTTTGCAGGAACGCCCGCCCTTATCAGAGTTCTTATGAAACATATGTTGGCTGCTCCTGTTCCTATAATGGAGAAAAGCGCTTCCTTCATATCCTTGCCGACAATTTTCAGCCCGTTTATGACTCCTGCAAGGGTTATTGCAGCTGTTCCCTGCTGGTCATCATGCCATACTGGAATCTCAACCTCTTCCCTGAGCCTGTCGAGTATGTAGAAACATTTGGGTGAGGAAATGTCTTCGAGATTTATTCCTCCGAATGACGGGGTTATCCACTTCACTGCCTGTATGAACTCATCGGGGTCTTTCGTATTTATCATAATCGGGAAGGCATCCACCCCACCGAGATACTTGAAAAGCAGCGCCTTTCCTTCCATGACTGGCAGTCCTGCATGCGGTCCTATATCCCCGAGCCCAAGCACTCTCGTTCCGTCGCTTATTACGGCTACAAAATTCGCCTTGTTTGTGTGCTCGAAAACCTTTTCCGGGTTTTTAGCGATGTCCCTGCACGGCTCAGCCACTCCTGGCGTATACCATATCCCGAAGTCATTCAGGTCTCTTATAACACATTTGGGGGAAACCTCTACTTTTCCCCTGTAAAAAGGATGAAGTCTCATTGCATCTTTCCCCGGCTTCTTTGCCTTTTCAATCAACTCCTCCTTGGTTATTTTCCCAGATTCACCTGCCATTTAAATCACTCACTTGCAATGAAAAACCAATATATACGTTTTTAGACACAAATCACGATATATGGGAAATTGTTGTTTTATTTTCTATTAAATTGTTTCCACTTCTCTTTTGATACCTCTGAAAGAGTTTTTATAATTTCACCATATGTATTTTTGTCCCCAAGGTAGTTCCACATTTCCTCCCCAATTAATACTTGTTTTTCCATGTCCATAATAGATTTGGTAAATCTCCAGTTGTACCTCTCTTTTGTAATGTAGGGGTTGTAGTGAAGTGCATAAAATCCATGGTGTGAAGGAGAAAGAGACATGAATTGCAATATTTTTTTCTTTGCGGCCTCTGTTTGATCCAGATTTGGTTTTGGCGATTTTATCTCGTAATATAGCGGTCCAGATTTGTAATCGCCAACATATAAATCCAGCACTATTCTCGTATTAACGGTCTTGCCATTTCTCGCTTTTTTTATTTCTTCCATTTCCATTTTATGGTTTGGTATTCTCTTTTTGCCCTTTCTTTCTCCTCTCAATTCCCTGCAAATTAAATCTATCTTCTGCACCACTCCACGATCTAAGCGACAGACTAGTGAATAATTCAGGTATACATCTTTGTACTTATCTTCCGCAACTATTTTGGCAAGTTGTGGTACAAATGATTGTCCTATGCTTGTAATCAGTGATCTTTCTTTTAGTGCTGCTATGGCAGCTTCCGGTGTGAAAAAGATGCTGTGCCAGGGATATCCCTTCTTGACAACTTCAGAGTCTATATCAAGTGAAAATATTTTATCCTCAAAAAATATTTCTGTTAGTTCTCTTATTTTATTTATTGTTGCCTTCTTCAGAGGCATATCGGGATAGATAGTATAGAAAAATTTATAACTTGTGTGTCCTTATGAGTATAAAGGTGTCACTATGGGTATAAGATATTCGATTCCTGTAAAAATTGTGAGCAATAACGGCGCTATGAAGTGTACAATCCCAAAACAAATTGCCGAAAAAATGGGTTTGGAGAAAGGACAGAATATAGTGTGGATATTATTTGATGACGGACATGTTGAAGTCCAAAAAGAGGAAGGGTAGTGGTAATATGGGGATAACTATAGAGTTTTACATAGAAGACTGCCTGAAGGGGCTTGATAGAATAAAACCCAATACCGTAGATATGGTGTTTGCTGACCCTCCTTATAATCTGGATAAAAAATATTATTCTGTAAACGACAATAGGTCCGATTATTTTGAGTGGATAGAAAAATGGATGAAAAAATGTTATAGAATTCTCAGACCTGGAGGAGCAGCATACTTCATGAATGCCCCTAAAAATTTTGGGCGGCAGGAAGCAGTCATAAAATCTGTTGGATTTGAAATATCAAGTTATATTATATGGATGAGGAGGAATCCAGCACCTGCAAAAAATACATTTCCAAATATTCACTCAGACATCCATTACTGTATAAAGCCGGGTGGGAAAAGATATTTTGATGATTCTGAAAGTATAAGTTATGAACTTAGAAGGAGAGACGGAATAGTGGGGAAAAATCACAGACCATACGATGTATGGATAGATATCCCAAAACTTGTTCCAGGGTTTATGGCTCAACCTGAGGTAATATTAAAGCCAGGTAAAAAGAAGGCAATGGTATTGCCAAATCAACTGCCTGAAAAATTGGTATGGAGATGCGTCAGAGCCAGTACGAAAGAAGGTGATTTGGTTGTTGACCCTTTCCTTGGTGTAGGTACTACGATGAGGGTATGTGGCAAACATAATAGAAATTTTATTGGATTTGAGATTAACGAAGAATATAGGCAATATTTGGAAGAGCAAAAAATATCACTTCTCAAATCAATAGAGGAGAAAAAATTAACTCAAAGTAAACTCCAATTAAGCAGTGTGGCAAAATAGAGGGGTGGTTGAGGAATATCAATAGATATTTTGAAATTCCATGTCCTTCAATTTTTCTTCCGCTCTTTTCTTTATTTCTTCTGTCAGATTGTTTCCATGGCTGTCTATGGCAACAACCAGGGGACCAAATTTCTCCACCTCGAAAACCCACATTGCCTCTGTTGTTCCGAGTTCGTCCAGCCAGATGACAT
>VBQP01000030.1 GCA_008297795.1 Thermoplasmata archaeon
TGCGGATGATATTGTATTCTATCTCATTTTTGTTGGTGGAGGAAATCAAATGTATGCCCTCTCCACTGTTGTTTTCTATCGTATTCCTTATTATAACATTCTGTCTCCCGGACTCCATGTAAATCCCCCCGAAATTGCCGTTATTATGGATGACATTGTCTCTGATGGTGGTGAGACTTGTCTGGTAGAGATATATGCCGCCATCATTTGAGTTTATGTCATTGTATAGTATGGTATTCCCCAAAGAGTGATCAGCATATATCCCATAAAGACCACCCAGGAGTGTATTATTTCTGATTGTATTGTTGTGTGAACTTGACAGGTATATATCCATTTTTGAAATATTTGTAGATATGGTGCAATTTATTATAGTGCATCGGGTAGCATCCTCAATGTAAATTCCGTTTTCTGCACTATCTCCCTCTATGTTAAAACCATCTATTTTTGCCCAGTCGACCTGCACCGTAACCACGTTTGTGCCGCTCGCCCTGATGGTGGGATTGTCTATTCCAATAAGATCTATAGATTTGTCCACCACCACATTTTCTTCATATACCTGGTTGTCTGTACCTATTACATATACAGTTCCCCCTGGCGGCACTGCATTTATTCCCGCCTGTATTGTATCAACATGACTTTCGTTATCAAGCCATCCCTCTGGCGGATCATTATTTACCCACACTTCCGTAGTATAGCCCGCTCCTTCGGCAAGCCAAGCAAGAACATTCCGCAGATAGTTTGTCCTGCTCTCGGGGGTTATCTCATCGGCATTTAAATCAAATCCTAGTATTATGCTTCTATTTGTTCCCCGCACCGCATCTATTGCATAGTAGCCGGAGGGAATGCCCTGCTGGGTTGCATTCACCCAGACATCATCCAGATAATAACCATCGTAACGGGTATTTCCGTCGCTCTGCAGAAGCCACCTTATCCTTATATTACCCCCCACATAGGACGAAATGTCATAAGATTTGTGTGTCCAGCTCTGCTGATTGCCAGTAAATGAAGCGATGGTATGCCAGCTGCCGTCATACACCTGAAGATAGACATAATCCCATCCGTTTTCTATCTTATACCAGTCATAAAACTCAAGCGTGGCACTTGATGCACTGGTTAAGTCTATATATCCTGTTCTGACATAGCAGTTGGCGTTATTATTATACCTGTAATCAGAACCAGACATATCCGTGCCATAGCATTTGCTGCCGCTATGGGCATTGGCATATCCTGGACCGCCCTTGCATATCCCCCAGTCCCACTCATTTCCGCTTCCACCTGTACTCCATCCCGGATCTGTTTCCATATCTTCGTCAAGCAATGTCACCTGCGTTTGTTCACCGCCGGGCTGTAGTGAGTATACAAATGTTGAATCAGATTGTTTATTCAATGAATACATGTCTATTGGCGAGGTAATATTTAGCGTGGCTATGCCCAGTTGCCCCGAGGACGTATTCGCCACTCCAACAAGAGTTCCGGAAACATGATATGGCTTTCCGCTGAAATAAGTATACCCCGAACCGCCGCCTCCAGGTACCCTTCCTGAATATGGAACCGTATCTGAGTCATAATGAATTCCACCGGTTGGCTCCTGCAATCCAAGCACATTTCCAAGCCATTCCTCATCGGAGTTTATGTAATTGCCCGGATAATTCTGTAAATCTCTGGCTGCATATGTTCCAGTTATCATAAAAGTCCCAGCAGTAACATTTCCTGTGAGATGCTGTGCTATCTCATAAACGTGGTCAGAGGTGTCATCATATCCCTCTGTCAAAGGAGTGTTCCAAGTATTTGCATTTCCATCCCAGTTTGCATGCCCGCCATCCCCTGGAAAGTCGCCAGTACTCCATATAACAATATCAAATTCATTTAGCACAGTATCACTTATGTTCTTCCCCCACATATCAGGCGATGTGTAATAAGGAGGACCGTGACCTATTGCACTATCATTCACAAATGTCCACTGGTCTATCGCCTTACCCCATGAGTATTCCCCAGAGGGCATTATTTCCTGGCATGCTGCCAGAATGTTATTTATGCCACTTCCCCCGACCCACGGGCCAGGGGCAAGGTCTGGGACAGGGGTGTTGTCAACAAAAAGAAATCTCGGTGGAGATGCCTCCGCCGGTGTATATACTGTAATATTTTTTCTGTATACAGTCCATCCTCCCTCATTTATCCGTTACATTGAGAACAACTGTATAATTTCCCGGAACGGAAAATAGATGGCTTACTGTTGAGCCATATGCATCTATTACGCTGTCATTTTCGAAATCCCATGTCCAGTTCACTATTTCTCCATCTTTGTCATAGGAGAAAGGAGAGCCACCATCAAAAGTGACAGAACTGGCAGTTGTAATATTTGCCCTGTCTATCGAAAATCCCGCTATTGGTAAAATGTTTGGAACGGTAACCGTGGTTTCATACGATGATGTCCCCCCATCCTCATCGGTAACTATCAAGGTTACGGTATAAGTCCCGCTTCTTCCGTATGTGTGACTCGGATTCTTGCTTGATGAACTGTTCCCGTCACCAAAGTTCCACGAGTAAAAAGCATTTTCGGCATTTCCATCTGGATCGGTGACATCAGCAACAAAACTTATTGTACCATCAATATCCGGGTCGACAGACCAGCTGAAATTTACTATGGGCGGCTGGTTATCCGTCACATTCACAGGTGGCGGCACATTCACTCCGCTCGAGGAAGTTGATGCAGTACCTATCTGGCCCTCATCATCCACCACAGTCAGTGTGACGTTATATGTTCCACTGGTTGAGTATTTATGAACAACAACCATGCCATACGCATCTGTTGTTCCATCGCTGTTGAAATCCCATTTATAAGTGACTATCGAGCCCCCATCTGGGTCGTAACTCTGGCTTGCATTGAAAACCATGATTTCCAGCGTTTTCGGGTCCCACGGGTTATAAGTAAACATTGCAACTGGAGGGCTTGTATGCAATATTCCCTGCTGCAGGATTCCGCTCATGATTATGGAGTTGCTTGGCTTGTCTATAATTGCCACAGATATCTGCCAGTGAGCCACGCTTCCGAAGATGCTCGTACAATTGATACTTATGTAGTCTCCAACATCCCATCTTGAGTTGTCATTTGTATCATGGAAAATCGATTGCAGAGAGGTGCCTTCAAAAGCCATACTTTCCTCCTCCCCCTTCCATATAATCACTTTCAAATTATCTATGGGTATTGAGTCTCCTCCTCTGTGCTCAACCACCGAGTTGTAACTTTCACCCATATATCCCACCATGTTGACATCTGGTGGCGATGCAGATGGATTTGCTGAGGAAAACACGTACACTATAAGCGAGGAAAATATAATCACGGCTATGGCAAGCATTAGAATCGTCCCTATGATTTCTGAAACTGCCTCATCTTCCCTCAATTTTTTCAATACCATTTTTATCATTTTACCCCCATTGCTTATATGACTTATATGCCTTCTTATTTATTTTTTTTGTTATTTTCTCCATCTTTATCCTACCATTATGCTAACTTTTTGCTATCAATATTATACAATGCCCTGCTATTATATAAATATTTTCCTTTAAATTTCGCATCGTTCTTCCTGTTTTTGCATGTCTCCTTGCCAGCAAATATCATTTTCATTCACCAGAATGACAAAATGTTTGGTCATTCCTGCTGTCTTTCCACTTTCTGAGCCTTAAAATTTATTAGGCAAAGGACGTTAAAAGTTGAAATGAAGGTATACACAGAGGCGTACGGATGTGCTGCAAATCAGGGAGATGCATCGATTGTTGAGGGCATTCTCGAGAGAGAAGGACATGAATTGGTGGATAGTATTGAAAATGCAGACGTTCTTATTCTTTTTACATGCATTGTGATAGAAAAAACAGAGCAGAGAATGCTCCACAGAATGAGCATTTTCAGGGATGCAAAAAAGCCATTGATAGTTGCAGGATGCATGGCATCTGCAATGCCCGGCATGGTTAAAAAAATCCTGCCGGAGGCATACCTCCTGCCGCCCCGCTCCCTTCATGAAATTTCGGATATTATGGATTTCGCTCTGGAGGGCAGGAGATATAAAAAATCTGCTCAGGAAGTGGACAAATCTGTGCTTCCCATAAAAACGGGTATAAAGGTCAACATTCCCATTTCGGACGGCTGCCTCTACAACTGTTCCTACTGCATAACAAAAAGGGCGAGAGGAAGTCTGACCTCATATTCAGAGGGAGGAATTGCAGAGATGGCTGCTGATGCGATTAGAAAGGGATGCAGGGAAATAAGGCTCACATCTCAGGATACGGCTGCCTACGGAATGGATTCCGGATCTTCTTTTCTTTCGCTTGTCGAAAGAGTGTGTTCAATAGAAGGAAATTTCAGGATAAGAGTGGGCATGATGCATCCTCTCTCCCTCAAAAAGAGAATGGACGAGATAATTGAAATTTTTTCAAAGAGAAAGGTCTACAAATTCCTTCACCTGCCCCTCCAGTCGGGCTCTGATGAAATATTGAAAAAAATGAGAAGGGGCTATACCTTTGACGATTTCAGGGAGATGGTGGAGGAGATGAGAAAAAAAGTAAAGGACATAACTTTTGCCACAGACGTGATTGTTGCTTTTCCTACTGAAAGCGAAGAACAGTTTGAGGAAACATGCAACGCCATAAGGGAACTGGAGCCAGATGTCATAAACATAACAAGGTTCTCCCCGCGCCCATATACAGATGCAAAGAAAATGGCTCGCATTGACACGAAAATAGCAAAAGAGCGCTCCAGAAAAATAACGGAGATTGCATCCTCCACAACATTAAAAAAGAATAAAGAATGCATCGGACGGTCATATGAGGTCATGGTGGTGGAAAAGCAGGGAAGATGGACAGTTGGAAAAACAGAAAATTACAAATCTGTCTTTCTCGATAAAGGCATTCCCGGAGAATTTTTCACAGTTGACATAACAGATGCCACAGAAACTCACCTGATGGGCGAACGCCGAAAAAATCAAATATAAAAAGAGCGTATTACCTCTCAGATGATAGAAGAAGGAAGTCTGGTATTCCCCGGCGATATTATAGCCACATCTGAAGAACTTTTCCCAGGATACGGGACAAAAGATGTCGGGGGAAATATAATATGCACAATGCTCGGGAACTTTTTTATCAACAAAAAAAGAACGGCAGCAGAAATAAAGCCCCTCACAAGCGTTCCCGCAGTATTGAATAAGGGCGACACTTTGATATGCGAGGTAAGGAAAATAACAGATAAAATGGTTCTTGTTGATGTTCTCCACATAGCAGGCACGGACAGGGAGATGGCAGGCGACAGGGATGCGGCAATACGTGTTTCAGACATTGCAGCGGGCTATGTCGTAAGTGCAAAGGATGAATACAGGATAGGAGACATTATAAGGGCAAGGGTGATGCAGGCAAAACCTGCCCTGAGGTTGACAACAGAAGGACCGCACCTTGGAGCAATAAAATCTTTCTGCACTCAATGCAGGGTTCCACTGATAAAGAAGAACTCAACTCTCGAATGCCCGAGATGCGGGCGTGTGGAAAAAAGGAAGATAGCATCTGACTACGGAGAAGGCAACATAGACAGAAAAGTAAAGTTCATCAAAAGGTGAAAATATGGAAATCATAGTGAAAAAGGAAACGGACAAAGAAATCGAATTTGAAATAATAGGAGAAAAGACAATACTGAATCCCCTGAAACAAAAATTGCTTGGCAATAAGGATGTAGATTACGCAGGATGGAATACAGGCCATCCGCTTCTTGCAAATCCGGAATTTTACGTAAGGGTCAAAAAAGGGAATGCCAGGGAAGTGGTAAGGAAGGCGATAAAGGATCTGAAGAATGATATAGAGGACATAAAAGGATACCTTGAAAGCGAAGGCAGCGCCACAGAGAAAAATAAAGACACAAGAGCAAGCAGGAAAGAGAGCGAGAAGAGCAATAAGAAGGACAAGAGCAACAGCAAAAAGAGCAGGAAGAGCAGCAAAAAATAAAAGAGGAAATTGATAGAACATAGAAAAGAGGAACTAACAGAGGAAAATCAAATGGGGTCATATCTGGGGCCACATCCTCGCCCGCCACACCCGCCCCGGAAGGTTCCACCCCTAAAGGAAAGGGAAATAGGCATGGAAGTTTTTTTTACCAGCACGCCTGGAGTGGGCGGGCGTATAAAGGTTTATCCTGAAGATTTCGTGGTGGAGGAAATCCCCCGCCTCCCCCCTCCCGGCGACGGGAAGTATGTGATTGCGAGGGTTGAATCGAGAGGATGGGAGACAAATGCGCTTCTCAAAAAATTTTCTGCAGCACTGAGCATACCTGTCGGGGCTATTGGATTTGCGGGAATGAAAGATAAAAGGGCTGTGACACGCCAGATAATGTCTTTTCCGTGTTCAATAGAGAACGTTTCCGGAATGAACATTCGTAATGTCAGGGTGGAGGTGATGTACCGCTCATATTCGCCCATTTTCAGGGGAAATCTGGAAGGGAACAGATTCGAAGTTGTTGTGAGGGACATTGCAGATGATATTGAGTCTGTGAGAAAGACAGCAGAGGAGATAGAAAATGCAGGTGGCTTTCCTAACTTTTTTGGCGTACAGAGATTCGGGGTGGTCAGACCCATAACTCACCTGGTCGGAAAGCATATCTTGAGAGGAGATATGAAAAAAGCGGTCATGACCTATATCGGAAATCCCATCAAGGGAGAAGATGGGGAGGATTACAGGGCAAGAAAGTTCATTGAAGAGAGCATGGATTTCGAGGAAGGGCTGAAAATATATCCCAGAAGGCTTGTATTCGAGCGCCAGATGATAGAGCATCTTTCTAAAAAGAAAGAGGACTGGCAGGGTGCCCTGAAAAAACTTCCCCGAAATCTGTCCGTTATGTTTGTTCATGCATACCAGTCATACATTTTCAACAGGGTGCTCTCAATGAGATTGAAAATGGGCATTCCTGTAAACGAGGCAATTGAAGGAGATATTGTGATAACTTTTGAGAATGGGGACGTGCAGAGCAGAAAGGGTATAAAGGTGAAAAAAAGCAACATAGAAAAGATAAACAGACAGATAAGAAAGGGAAATTGTTTTCCTTCAGGCATTATAGCAGGATATGACTCAAATTTTGCAGATGGGAAGATGGGAGAAATTGAGAGAAAGGTAATGGAGGAGGAAGGCATAAACCCCGAAGATTTTCTTGTACATGACATACCTTTCCTTTCATCAAAGGGCATGAGAAGAATAATAATTTCACCACTGAAAAGAATAAACTGGAGCATGGAGAAGGGAATGCTTAAACTCTCCTTCTCCCTCTCCAAAGGATGCTATGCAACCTCTCTTTTGAGAGAATTCATGAAAGGAGATATAAAAAACTATTAATGCATCATCGGAATTACAGTCGGTGATACCAATGGGAGAAATGGGAAAAAGCATAGAAGAGTTTCAGGACGCCATGAAAGCACTTATGAAAAACAACAGGAACAGCATGAACCATTTTCAGGATTTCATGAAATATGTGCTTGAAGAAGGTGCTCTTGACACAAAAACAAAGGAATTGATTGCGCTTGGCACCGCAATAACTGCAAGATGCAAATACTGCATAGCACTGCATGTAAAGAAGTGCCTCGAGATAGGCATAACAAGAGATGAAATACTTGAGGCATCAACTGTTGCAATACTCATGGGCGGCGGTCCTGCGATGACATATGTTGCAGAAGTAAAAAAAGCACTTGACGAGTTTGAGTGAGCCAACAAAGATTTAAAAAACAGTTCATGTTCTAATTGCCATGGGAAGAATCCAGGCGATAATGCTTCTGCTTAATTCCATAATTCTGATTCTGGCAGCATTATCATTTTATTATTTCAGCAGGTTGATGAAACTCGTGAAAGTGAGAAGAGGGGCAATACTTGCAACAAGCGGCGTGTTCCTTCTCACCGGCTATGTGTTTTTCATCATGCCCTGGATAGCAATTGGAGAGGCAATCCCGATGATGGAAAATTTCTCATATATTCTGGTATCCATAGCGTTTATTATACTTCTCTACGGCGTTAGCAGAATATATATGGACTGGAAAGGTGCTATAAAATGATAGGAGAAATTCTTTCTTTCGTGAATATCATCCTTTCCGTTTCCATACTTGTAGTGATTTTGATGGTCTATTCAGTATACAGGAGAGTTTATCTCCTGTGGTTTATCCTTTCTTTCTCAATAGTCCCCTTCATATTTGTATACAGCCTGATATGGTCACCTGGAAGCCCTTTCAAAATGGGCGTCGTGGTATATCCGATAAGTGTGATAATCATAGAGGTAAGCATGCTCATAGCCCAGAAAAATCTGATAGAATCCATAAAATCAGGGGAGGAGGAGGAATACAAAATGCTTCTGAGGGATGACATCGCTATTCTGAGGGCATATGAGCACCTCGCAAATTTTTTCATAGGCAGGATAGTCCCCCTTATAGGTACGAGCAGTATAAAGGAATTGCTTGAGAGCAGGATAGAAAAGCATCCTGTGCTTTCCGGAAGCTTCGTAGGTGTGGATGAACGCCTCAACACAAGAGCGCTTGAGGAAATCGTAGGGAAGATAGAAGTGGAAGAAATTTCCCTGGCTTTTTACGAACTGATTTCAGGATTGCTGGAACTGTATTCTGCATTTGTTCCTGCAGATAAGGCGATAGAAGATCTGAGGAAGGCTACGGAAAAGGTTATGGAGAAAAATGCCATGATTTTTGACTGGATTGCCCCGATAGTGCTTTTCAAAACAGTACTCGAGCCTGTTCTTAGAAAATGCAGGCAGGAAGACATAATGGAGATAGCAATAATGGTAAACAGAAGTAAGAGTGGCATCAGGGTAAACAAAGATGGAAAAATAGATGTGGGCATGCTGTACAAGGAATATCCGGAAAAAGAGAAGACGGATTTTATAATAGACAAATTTATTTATGCGCTTAACAAAATGCGCCCCATCATACAGCAAAGCATAGGGGAGGAAAATGCAAATTCCATGATAACATCGAATTTCAGAAAAATGCCCACCAATATCAAGGAGAGGCTTTATGGAGAAGGTCTTGTTGAGAAACTTCCCAAAGGCATACTAGAAGAAGAAAAAGTAACGCTTATGAGCAGGGAAAAACTGATAGAGGAACTTGTGGATAGGAGAAAAAAACTGGAGAATGCTTACAGGGAACTTGCAGAGGCTGAACTCGGGAAGATGAAAGCCACATTTCTTGACGTTGTTGCACATGAACTACGGACTCCTCTCACCTCCATCAAAACTTATGTAGAACTGTTCAAGAAGGGAAAACTTGGAAGACTTACAAAAACCCAGAAAGAGAAACTGGAAATAATGGAAGAAAATGTTGACAAACTCACAAATCTCATAAACGACATGCTTCAGATACCTTCCATAGATATCAAAGAACTTGAGCTGAGAAAAGAAAAATTTCCTGCAGAGGAGGTCATCGGGGAAATCGTCGAAGATTGCAGTACCCTGCTCAGCGAAAAATCCATGTCTGTATCCGTAAATATTCCTTCATCTCTTGCCATACAGGGGGATAAAAATTTATTGGGGAAGGCAATTAAGAATATAATAGGAAATTCCATAAAGTATACGCCTTCCGGCGGGAAGATAAAAATATCTGCGAAAATGGAGGGTGATAAAGTGCACATAAAAATAAAGGATAACGGAGTGGGGATATCCGAGGATGAAATAGAGAGGATATTTGACCCCTTCTACACAGGAAATGAGAAGGAAGGAGGCATGGGCTTGGGGCTTTCCATAGTAAAAAACATAGTCGAGGGACACGGCGGGAAGGTGTGGGCAGAAAGCACAGTCGGCAAAGGCTCCACTTTCCACCTGCTTCTGCCAGGAGGAAAAAATGACTGAAAAAATAATGTTTGTTGATGATGACCCATCCATACTTGATGCTGCAAAAACTGCAATAGAGTCGTATGGGTATGAGGTAATAACCGCCAGTTCAGGAGAAGAATGCCTGGATAAGGTCGGCGATGCGGACCTGGTCTTTCTTGACATAAAGATGCCGGGAATGAATGGAATAGAAGTTCTGAAGAAAATAAAGGAGAGATACCCATCCCTGCCTGTTATAATGATAACTGCATATGCAACAGTTGACACCGCCATAGAGGCAATGAAACTTGGAGCGTTTGACTACGTGCGAAAGCCATTTGCAATAGAGGAACTTGAGGGCAGTATACTCGCAGCCCTCGAAGAAATTAAATTTGAAAAATTGAAGAAGTTGAATTTCAAAGTCGAAAACCATATGGAAAGATTCAAGGAACTTCTGAAGGAAGGAAAGGGGATATGCATAACTAGGGAGCCGGAGATAGTAAAAGGGATGGGCAATGTTCGTGTTGTCAATATGATGAATGAATGGGAGCCAAAGGACATGGAACGCATTAAGGAAGAAATTGAAAACTATGTCGAAGAGGGTATCCCCATTCTTATGACAGATGTGGAATAATGTGGAATACCTCATGGAGAAATTCTCTTCAAACAAGGTGAGAAATTTTATGAAATGGCTTTACAAGATATCTTCTTCAAACAAATGCGAACTCATTTTTTCGACAGATTTCAGCAATATAGATGGGGAGAAGACAGAGGAAATAAAAGAACTCATTGCTGACGCCCGCCTGGGGCTCTTTTCCGAGTCAATATCAAATTATCTCAGACGGAAAACCATACAACTTCTTTCGGACGGGGAGAAATACAGTTTCACAAAAATAGCGCAAGCACTGAACATAAAGGACAATCCGAAACTGAGTTTCCATCTGAAAAAATTGAAGGATGATGGAGTAATAGAGCAGGACGAAGAAAAAAGATATTTTCTGTCAGATATAGGAAAAGAGATTGCCGATGTGCTTGAAGACATAAAGAGGAAGGGAACGAATATATGATTACAGAAAACCCCGCTTTCCAAGTTCTTCTGTTATGACCTCGACAGCCCTTTCTATATCTTCCTCCTTCTTTGCTCCTGTACAGACTATCTTCCCTGAGCCAAAAAACAGGAATACCACGTTGGGTTCGTCGAGCCTGTAAACCATGCCAGGGAATATCTCCGGTTCATACTCTATGTTCTCCAGCCCGAATGCAAAGGATAACTCGAGCAGGTTCAACTTCGCGTGCAGATCCACTGATGCAACAATGTTCTGTATGTTTACCTCTGGCTTCACAACGTCAAAGCCGAGTTTTTTCATTTCCGGGTAAAGCTTCTCCATTGCGGCATTTATGGCATCTATATTCTTGGCTCCGGTGCATATGACCCTGCCGCTCTTGAAAAGCAAAAATGCGACTTTTGGCTTCTCTATATGATAAACAAGCCCGGGGAACTGATCAGGATTGTATTTTGTGTTTTTGAGAGAACTTGCTATCTTATCAAGGTCAAGTTCCTTTGCTATCACAGTTGATGCAACCATATTCTGTATTTTTATGTCAGCCATGTTCTCACTCTGTTTATATTATGTACGAACAAACGATAAACTTTTTGTTCATTCTGCCTTCCTGAACTTATATCCGTACTGGATTGCGCCCCTTGTTCCATCCTCCTCTATTCTCCTGAAGCATGCCTCCACTTTCATTCCTATATGTATTTCCTCGAAATCGCAGTCAACTATCTCCCCCACGAGATAGCATCCTTCGTCCATTTTTATTAATGCGATGGCATATGGCTCCTCGCCTTCAAAGTGGGGAGGCGGGGTGTGGATTATAGTATATGTCTCAACTGTCCCTGTGCCCTTGAGTTTGTATTCCTCCATCTTTCCTATGGATTTTCTCCTGCATACCGGGCATATGGCTTTGGGAGGGAAATAAACCCTGCCGCAGGAGCCGCATTTTGTGCCTATAAGATTATATCTCTGAGGTATCTCTCTCCAGTATCTTGCTATGCTCATTTATATCGCCTCCAGAATGTGAATAACAGCAGTTCCTCCTGACCCTCCAACGTTGTGAGCCAGGCCTATTTCCGCTTTTTCAATCTGCCTTTTATCTGCCTTGCCCCTCAACTGGAGCAGGAGTTCATGTATCTGGGCTATCCCTGTCGCTCCGACAGGATGGCCCTTTGACTTTAAACCGCCTGATGTGTTTATCGGTATTTCACCGTCAAGTGCTGTCAGCCCTTCTTCTGACGCTTTGCCACCTTCTCCCTTCTTGAAAAATCCCAGGTCTTCGATAGCCATTATCTCTGCAATTGTGAAACAGTCATGGACTTCAGCAAAGTCTATGTCAGATGGCTCTATTCCTGCCTGTTTGTATGCTCTCTTTGCTGCTTCGATTGTGGCGGGCAATGCATCGAATCTGCTTCTTCCTGCGAGAGAGATGCTGTCAGATGCCTGTGCAGATGCTCTTATTTTTACAGGGTCGTCTGTGAACTCTTTTGCTTTGTCAAGTGATGTTATTATTACCGCTGCCGCTCCATCTGTGATAGGGCTGCAGTCAAGAAGGTGAAGAGGATCTGCAACCATTGTTGAATTGAGGACTTCTTCTACTGTTATCTCTCTCCTGTACTGTGCATTCGGATTCATCGAGCCGTTGTGATGATTCTTTACTGCAACTGATGCAAGTTGCTCAGGCGTTGTCCCATATTTGTGCATGTGGTATCTTGCCATAAGGGCGTAAAGCCCGGGGAAGGTGGCACCGAAGAAAGCCTCCCATTCCCTGCTCGCAGCAGAAGCAAGTATGTTTGTTGCTTCTTTTCCTGCAACATCTGTCATTTTCTCAGCGCCACCCACGACAACCGTATCATATGCGCCTGATGCAACAGCAAGATAGCCCGAATGGAGGGCAAGGCCGCCAGATGCGCATGCAGCCTCCACTCTCGTTGAAGGTATATGCATTTCGCTGAGTCCTGAGACTTCCGCTGCAAGAGCACCGAGATGCTCCTGCCCCACAAATCTTCCTGCAGACATTCCCCCTATGTACATGGCATCTATGTCTGTGCCGTCTATGCCTGCATCCATTATCGCAGTTATTCCTGCCTCAGCAACCAGGTCAGCAAGCGATTTTTCCCACAGTTCGCCAAATTTTGTTACTCCACTGCCTATTACGGCAACTTCTCTCATTTAAACTCACCTCTGTGTTTCATATACAAGGCATAATCAAGATATACCTTGTTCTCTATCATCTTCCTTATGTTGTTTCTCGGATAACCCTCTATTTTATCTGTCACAGTAATATCAAATGAATCAGAGCCAGCCCCGGAGCCGTATGAAGTGGCAAGTATTCTGTCGCCCGGCTTTGCGATATCAAGCACTGCTGAAAGCCCTATCAGCGTTGAGCCAGAGTAGGTATTGCCAATTATGGGGCATAGCAGCCCCTGCTCAACCTGTTCCTTTGAGAATCCGAGTCTCTTTGCAGCCCTTAACGGGAATTTTCCATTCGGCTGGTGGAAAACAGCATAATCGTAATCAGATGGCTCTGTTCCCATCCTTTCCATAAGTTTCTTAGTTGCACTCAAAACCTGTTTGAAATATGCAGGCTCTCCCGTAAATCGCTCTCCATGCCCTGGATACGGCTCCCCCTCTCTCCTCCAGAAATCAGGGGTGTCTGTGGTATATGAAACTGTCTCATTTATTTCTGCAATGATATTGTCTTTTC